>CAZTVH010000176.1:0-5150 GCA_964616965.1 uncultured Bacteroidaceae bacterium
ACTGGCAGAGTGACGATTGTACGGTACAACCCCACTCTAGGGAAGGCGATTGGAGCCGATGATGTCGCCAAAGTAGAAGTGTTTGACCCCAATGGACGCATGGTTGCCTCTTTCCTCGACTGTAGCGAGATTGACATCCATCAACTACCTACAGGTACATACACCCTCCGCATCACGCTAGATAACGGCATCGCTATCAAACGCGTCGTCAAACAATGACCAGCCCCTGTCCATGCGGCGGAAAACGAGTAAAAGTAAAAGGTAAAAACTAAAAACTAAAAAAGTATGTAGCGACAAGTTTTAGTTTTTACCTTTTAGTTTTTACTTTATCCTAGTTTCATTGGGGCTTCTGACTAAAATTTAATCGTCAGCGGTCTGGGGAAGTGCATGCCGCAGAGGGTGAGGTGCTCGGTGCGGGCGCGGTCGAGGACGGCACGGTGGGTGATGACGGCCTGTGCGGGGTCGGCATCGAAACGGGCGCAGAACTCAGGATGGACCAACTGCAAGGCGACGGCATGCATAATGTCGCCTACGATAAGCACATCCTCAATATTATAGATGGTATGGCCCGGAGTGTGTCCATAGGCTGGGATTGTGACGAGGCATAGAACAGAGTCGATAGTGTCGCCCGGGGTGAAACAGTTGATGCGTCCCTCATAGCAACGGTCTATCATTTCAACCACCTTAGTGTCTCCCATCTTCCCTGACGACCATGCATCATATTCCGGCTGCGGAATATACAAATTGGCGGAAGGGAAGGCGGCAGTGCCGTCTGGGTTGAAGAGACCGCCTACATGGTCGAAATGGAGATGGGTAATAAAAATCTGGGATATTTCATTGGGCGAGATGTCGAGCGAGTCCAAAGTTTCCATAAGTCTACCTCCTTTGTCGGCACCAATACCGGCATCGAAGAGGATGTAGCCGAATTCTCCAAAATCTACGAGGAACACGTTGATGCCTGCTTCTGTTTCGCCAGTAGGCATAACTTGAGTCAAAAGGCTGTCATTATAACCTTTGAACAATTCGGCAGACATGGTTTGGTCATGGTCTTGAATGCCATAAATCTGATATTTTTTGACACAATACACATTGTCGGGAAGAGCGTCCGACTGCGATTCAGAGGGTTGCTGTGAGCCACCGCATGCTGCCAACAGCAGCGCAACAAGGGTTGAAAGAAAAGTGTTTTGTTTCATCATATTTGTATTAAAATGTTGATACGTTGTGCGGACCAACCATCAATATTCAATTCGAAATTTGAAAACTTTCAATTGATTGGTTGCACTATTTTGCGTAGCTGCTCGATGTCGAGCTGTTGGTACTGGTTGTTGTCGGGGTCGGCAAAAAGCTTTTTGTTGTTCTTGTAATTGTCGCTATCGTATTCTGAGGCTTTCTGGAATAGGTTGTGAGCGACAGCCCGTTTGAAGGTCTCGAAATCCATCCTCCCATCCTCCCACTTCTTCTTCTCGTCGGCAGTGAGATATTTGCCATACTTGTCGTTCATGGCTTTCGAGATACGTTCTTTGCCCTGTGCATCGGGATTTGCCTCCATAGTGGCGTTATGGTCGCGCGTCAAGGCAGGGAAGTCTGCCCAAGCTGTGATGGTGGTCTCAAGCAGGCGCAAATGCTTTCGTCCGCGGTCGGTATAGTAGCCCAGATAGGCATGGCAGGGTTCAACAAAGATGACAGGTTTCAACCCTATCTTACGCATGATGGAAGCCAAAAAGACACAAGCATCCACACAGTTGGCCTGCCGTGAGCTATACACCTCGTCGAAGAAACGGATGTGCTGGACATTAGAGCGCGTGGTGGGGGTAGCGGTACAGGAGATGGAGGAATAGCGTATGCCCCGTTCCAAAGCATAATACCATATTGCCTCGACCTGCGAGACAACGCTCTTGGCATCGCTCTGGTAGCCCGAAATCTTGCTCACCACCCCCTGCCCCATGATGTCGGTGAGGATGCTATCAATATAGGGGTGCTCCTCGTTGACATAGGCGGCGAAGAGCCAGCGGTAGTCGTGGTTGCGCCCCACGCTGTCGCGCACACTCAGCAGACAGTCGTTGGCGGAGCGATAGTTGATGCGGAGATTTTTTACGTCCACCTCCTCATCGTTGATATAGCAAGTGAAGGTGAGGTCGGCAACGCCCTGTTGACGGGTGCGATAGAGATGGTCGAACTTCCATTTGATGGTAGGATAGAAGGTGTAGCGCATATCTTTCACTGGCAACACCTCCTGAAAGATGGTCACATAGTTGAGTTTAGACGAGTCGATAGTGATACGAAGCACGGCATTGCTCACAGGTGCCGTGACCGACACCGAAAACAGCGCACCCGTGTCGGACATGGCATAGGAAGGGTCGCTCAGACTCGCCACGCCCATGATAAGCGACGGATAGAACTGGTTCTCAAACAAAGGGGCATAGCTGGCCGAGAAAGCCACTTGCGCTGGATCGAAGACCTTTGGCCTCACATGATGGCACCCCGACAGCAAAAGTAAAAGGGAAAAACTAAAAACTAAAAATTTGAGCGTTGAACTAAGATGTGTGCTGCGGAATGTCATGACTCTTTTTGAAAGTTGAAAATTGAAAGTTGAAAAAGTTTGTAGCAACAAGTTTTAGTTTTTAGTTTTTACTTTTTAGTTTAATAAGATTCCCGTTATCAGAACCACCAGCAAGGCCAGAGGAGCCACATAGCGCGACAGAACACGGAACAGCTTATAGTACCCAATGCGGAGCGTGCCGTGGTTCGACAGCTCGTCCTTGACATCCTCTTCGGGCATCACCCACCCAAAGAAAATGATGGTGCCCAGGGCACAGAGTGGCGGCAGATAGATGCTGTTCATCCTGTCGACAAAGTCGAAGAGGCTCAAACCTGCTATCTTAACGTGCGACAACGACCCTAGCGAGAGCGAGAATACAATTCCCAATGCCGTGGTGAGCACAAAGAAGAGCAGCGCACCCACCACGCGACGGGTGCCCGTATGCTCGCAGAACCAAGCAGTAAGTGCCTCCAACAACGAGATGGCACTGGTAATAGCAGCCACCATTAACAGCACAAAGAATAGTGAGGCGAAAACCATGCCCGCCGTACCCATCGTATTAAACACATTGGGCAACACATGGAATACCAATCCCGGACCGCCTGCAGGCTCGAAGCCACAACTGAACACGGCAGGGAATATTGCCAAGCCTGCCAGCACGGCAATCAACGTATCGCAAGCAGTTATCCACATGGCTGTCTTGAAGATATTGTCACCCACAGGAATATACGAGCCATACACCAGCAGTACGCCCATGCCAACGCTGAGTGAGAACAAGGCCTGTCCCAAAGCGGCCAAGACACCCTCTCCCGTCAGTTTCGAGAAATCGGGCGAGAAGAGATATTCCACACCTTTGCCCGCGCCAGGCAGAGTGAGGCTGCGCACACATAGCACCAATACCAACACTACCCGCAACGGCATCAATACCTTGCTGACATTCTCTATACCCTTCTGCACACCGCCAAGGATAACCAATAATACCAATACGGCAAAGATAGATAGGAACAACACCGGAGCCCAAGGCGAGGTGGAAAACTCATTGAAAAAGTTGCTGATGGCACCCGAATCGGTACCTAACGACGATAATGTTCCGCTGATGGAATTCCACACATATCCCGTGGTCCAACCCGATATTACCAGATACTGCGACAGGATAAAGAAACTAGTGATGATGCCTAACAGGCCCACCAATCCCCAAGCCTTATTCTTAGGATAGAGTGTCTGGAAAGCCTTGATGGGCGTATGCTGTGCACGACGGCCAATGACAAACTCCGACATCATCAGCACCGAGCCCAATAAGAACACAAAACACAGATACACTATCAAGAAAGCTCCGCCGCCATACTTGCCACAGATATATGGGAAACGCCAAATATTGCCCAGCCCCACAGCCGAGCCTACCGCAGCCATGATGGCTCCAAGATTAGATGAAAAGGATTTTTGTTGTGCCATATTTTTAAACTAAAAAGTAAAAACTAAAACTATTTCAACTTTCAATTTTCAATTTTCAACTCTATCTAGGTTCGCGCTCACAAAGTCGCCCCATTGCTGTTTCTTGCTCTTATGTGCACGCTTGGGCTTCAGTTCCTGCCGCAAGTCGCCTAGGGGGTCGGTCTGTTCTAGAAAGCAGGTGTATGCCACTGCCAGTGCGTCGGACGAGTCGAGATAGCGTGGCAAGTCATCGAAACCGAAAATGCTCTGCAACATTGCCGCCACCTGCTCCTTGGCAGCGTTGCCATTGCCCGTGACACGTTATTTCACGGGGGCGGGTTCGTACTCGGTATAGCTCAGGTCGCGACTCAGAGCTGCCGCTATTGCCACCCCCTGAGCTTTGCCCAACTTCAGCATCGACTGCACATTCTTCCCTGCAAACGGAGCCTCAATAGCTATGTGGTCGGGATGGTAGGAATCGATAATCCGCTGGGTGGAGTCGAAAATCTTACGAATGCGAAGGTGGAAGTCGGCAATCTGGCGCAAATAGAGCACATCCATCACCACCAGACGTGGCTTAGTGCCGTCGGTGTCGAGCAGGCTGTAACCCAATATTCGTGTGCCAGGGTCGATTCCAAGTATCAGCATCTTTAATAGAATTCGTTAATTCGTTAATATGTCAATTCGTTAGTCAAAGATTTACACATTAACACATTCACACGTTAACACATTCAATTAATTTTTTTGCAAAGATACAGAAAAAAATCGTATTTTTGCATTTTTAAAACGGACATCGAAATTAATTTAAATATAACAATATTATGGATAAACTGATTATCACCGCCGCCATCTGTGGCGCAGAAGTAACCAAAGAGCAAAATCCCGCAGTTCCCTACACCGTTGAAGAGATAGTCCGCGAGGCTAAATCTGCCGTTGATGCCGGCGCAGCCATTGTGCACCTGCATGTACGCTACGACGACGGCACTCCCACCCAAAGCCGCGACCGTTTTCAGGAATGTGAGGAGGCCATCCTCAAAGAGTGCCCCAACGTTATCCTCATCCCCTCCACTGGCGGTGCCGTGGGCATGACTCCCGACGAGCGTCTGCAGAGCACCGACACCACCCCGCTGCCCGAAATGGCCACCCTCGACTGCGGCACCTGCAACTTCGGCGACGAGAT
>CAZTVH010000177.1:0-5106 GCA_964616965.1 uncultured Bacteroidaceae bacterium
AAAAGTGTTTCGCCTTACGCAGGGCGTTGATGACCAACGTATCGGCACCTTTCATCTTCTCCAACTCATTAGGTGAAATATGGTTGGCATCGGTCATATAGACCAACGGTCCAATCCTATATCCTAGCACGGGCAGCAGCTTGTGCATGGCCTTGATGGGCATTATTTCCACCCCTGCCGCCCGAAAGGGTTCGTCGCCCGTCAACTCATGTAGGTTGGCTTCGGGCAGTCCGGGGAACTCATGCGGCACAAAGATGTAATGGTAGTCGCGCTCTATTGCCACCCGTGCCTCGTGGTTACAATAGAGTTCCATCTTCTGCTTCTGCACATAATTGAACGAGCGTATGTCGTCCAGTCCGGCCACATGGTCGCGGTGGGCATGGGTGACGAGGATGCTGTCGAGGTGTGTCACCTTTTCGCGCAGCATCTGGTAGCGGAAGTCAGGGCCGATGTCGATGAGGATGTTCTTCCCCTCGTCAGTTTCCACCAAGGCAGAGGTACGCAAATGCTTGTCGTGCCAGTCGTCCGACTGGCAGACGGCACATCCACATGCTACGACGGGTACCCCCATCGAAGTACCCGTCCCAAGAAAAGTCAATTTCATTAGGCTGTGGTGTAGGTGATAGGTGGGGTATTAGTCGTTTTTCACCTTCAGCCTAAAGCCGACACCATGCACGTTGACGATTTGCACCTGTGGGTCAACTTTCAGATACTTGCGCAGCTTGGTGATGTATACGTCCATGCTGCGTGCGGCGAAATAGCTGTCGTCCTTCCAAATCTTCTGTAGGGTGCTTGTGCGGTCGACCAGTTGGTTGAAGTTCATGGCAAACATGCGCAGCAGTTCGCTCTCCTTCATAGTCAGGCGTTGCACGTCGTCGCCACAGGTGAGGGTCTGGTGGGCATAGTCGAAAAGGATGTTCCCGATATGGAAGAGGTTCTTGTCGGGCTTGCCGTCGTCAAACGAGCGGCGGATGGTGGCGTTGACGCGTGCCAGCAGCTCCTCCATGCTGAAGGGCTTGGTGACGTAGTCGTCGGCACCTATCTCAAAGCCTTTCAACTTGTCGGCCTCAAGGTTTTTGGCGGTGAGAAAGATAATGGGGATGCGCTTGTCCACCCGGCGAATTTCCTTGGCAACGGTGAAGCCGTCCTTGACGGGCATCATAATGTCGAGGATACAGGCATCCACATCGTCGTTTTGGTAAGAATCGAGGGCGGCCTGTCCGTCAACAGCCAGAAAGACGGTATAGCCTTTCTGAGTGAGATAGGCTTTAAGAATAGTACCCAGATTGGGATCGTCCTCTGCAACGAGCAGTTTTATACCTAGGTTCATAATTATCTTGTGTTTATGTTATTTTTCAACGATTTCAATTTTCTCAATAAGGTCTCCGGCACTTATTTTGTCTATCACCTCGAGGCCTTCAACCACCTGTCCGAAACAGGTGTGCACACCGTCCAGATGCTGGGTGTTCTCGCGGTTGTGGCAGATGAAGAACTGGCTTCCGCCAGTGTCCTTTCCAGCGTGTGCCATCGAGAGCACTCCACGGTCGTGGCGCTGCCGTTCCGCCTTGGTTTCGCACTTGATATGCCACCCCGGCCCGCCGGTGCCCACACGCGGGTCGTGCAGGTTGCGGCTGTAGGGGCAGCCACCCTGTATCACAAAGTCCGGAATCACGCGGTGGAAACGCAGTCCGTCGTAGAAGCCCGATTGGGCTAGTTTTACAAAGTTTGCCACAGTGTTGGGAACCTCTTTCTCATACAGCTCCACCTTCATGGTTCCTTTGGGAGTTACGATATTTGCATACATAGTTGGGGGTATTGTGATTTATGTTTTCTTTTTAGTATGGCATTAACTTAAAAAATTGCAAATTATTGTGTGTCTCCTAAATTATTTTTCTTAATTGGCGGTGTTACCACAGCGATGCCTTGCGGAAAATACGGTTCCAACGCACCTTCTTGTGGTCTTTGTCCCACGAGAACACCACGAGGCTTGCCTTTCCCGATATGTGGTCTTCAGGCACAAAGCCCCAAAAGCGGCTGTCGGCCGAGTTGTGGCGGTTGTCGCCCATCATCCAGTAGTAGTTCATCTTGCAGGTGTAGCTGTTGGTCTCCTCTCCGTTGATGTATATCTTCCCGCCTTTCACCTCCAGGGTATTGCCTTCAAACACCGTTATCAGCCGTTGGTACAGCGGCAGGTTCTCCCTCGTCAGGGTCAGGGTCTCGCCCTTGGCGGGGATATGCACGGGGCCGAAATTGTCCACGCTCCAGTTGTAGCCTTCGGCATGGGGGAAGAGCTGTATGTCGCTCTCTTCGGCGGCATATTTCACCGGGGTCACCGACACCACGTCGGGCCGTGCCTCCAGCTCCGTTGCCAGTTGTTTGGACAGGGGCAGGCGGTACTGTGTCCCTCCCTCAAACACCATCATTCCAAGTGCCTCTTCAAAATCCTCGTGGCTCACGCCCATGTTGTCGAATATCTTCCGTGCGTTCAGTCCGGGCATAAACTGCACGTCGTAGGTCTGTTGGCTCTCCACGGGCTGCGGCAGTGCCTTGCCGTTGATATACACCGTCTGGTCCACTATCTGCAAATCCTCGCCGGGCAGGCCTATGCAGCGTTTGATAAAGTTCTCGCGCTTGTCCACAGGCCTCACCCTGATATGGTTTTCCACCATTTGGTTGCCCACGGGCAGCCGCTTGGCGTTCAGCACGTTTTCGCGTCCCATCTCGCGCACCAGGTCGTAATAGCTCATGTTGCTCTGCCATGCCGTACACATCGTGTCGCCGTCCGGGTAGTTAAACACCACGGCATCCATCCTTTCCACCTTCCCCAGTCCCGGATAGCGGTGGTAGGGTCTCTTAATCCATTTCAGATACGACTCCCGCTGCCCGTGCGTTTGTGGCAGCGTGTTGTGCACCAGTGGCATCGCCAGCGGTGTCATCGTCATACGGGGGCCGTAGGCCAGTTTCGACACCAGCAGGTAGTCGCCCGTCAGCAACGACTTCTCCATCGAGCTGGAGGGAATGTTGTAAAACTCCAACACTTTGCCCCTAATGATTACCGCTGCCACAAGGGCAAACACGATGGCATCCATCCAGTCGCGCACATTGCCCACCTTCTGTGGCGGTTCGTCCTTGGGGTTGTGGTACTGCATCTTGCTCAGTCCCACAATGGGCAGGTAGCACCAGGGGAATATCACCGCGAATGTCTGTTCAAAGAAGTTGTAGCGGCGAAACACCTTCGCCGTCTCCACCACCAGCAGCAGGAAGGTGAAGATGTTGACAGCCGGGATAAGGAAATAGACGTACCATTTCCAGTCTTTGCCGCATATCTTTATCCAAACCACGATGTTGTAGATGGGTACTAGTGCCTTCCACGGCTCTACGCCTGCCTTCTTAAACACAAACCACAGGCCGAACAGGCAGCCCACAAAGTAGAGTACTAATAGAATGTCGTATATCATATCTTTAAATCAGTTTTTTCCTTTTTTCAATGTTCAATTATCAACCCTCTTTAACGCTGTTTTTCTTAAATTATTGTATCAATTCTTTCCAATAGCTTTTTTTTCTCGTTTTCCCAGCACAGTTCCCGTCGTGCCCTGTCGAAAAGGCGGTGGCGTTCCGCCTGGGGCATGGCCTCCCACTCCTGCAGTGTCGCCGTGATGGTGGTGGCCAGCCTGTCTAGATACTGCTCATACTCCTCCCCTTCCTTCTCTCTGGGGCAAGGCTCGGTGACGGTTCCGATGCCATATTCTTCCATCACGCGGCGTATTTCCACAAAGCCTGTCGCCAACAGCGGCACACCCGCCTGTGCAAAGTCCCCCACCCTGTTGGGCAGCGCGCAGCGGTAGCTCATCCCCAAGTCCTCCAGTAGGCAGATGCCCAAGTCGGCCTCCTTTGTCAGCCCATGCAGCCGGTTGGGCTCCACCCGTCCCAGAAATGTCATCCGTTTGCTCCAAGGCCTGCCTGCGGCATACTCGCGCAGCTCTTCCAGCAGGTCGCCGCCGCCCGCCACCACCAGCTGGCACTGTGGCAGCCGCCCCATCACATCCACCAGCTCCCTCACTCCGCGCCCCACGTTCACAGCTCCCTGATATAGCAAAGTTGCACAATGGGCATTATCCGGCTGCGGCAGCCCATGCTCACCCTCCTTTTCTCCCTTTTCAATTCTCAAAGGCAGGTTACGCACCACCGTCATGGCCACCCCGTAGCGTCGCCGATACTCCTCTGCCACGCTCTGGCTTACCGTGAAGGCGGCATCCACGCTTGGCAGGCACGTCCGCTCCACCCACCGCCACACACGTTGCACCCTGGGCTTGCCAACCAGCTCCGGCACGTCGGGAAACAGCTCGTGAGCGTCAAACAGCAGCCTCTTCTTCCTCAACCGTGCCGCCCAACGGCAGGCCGGCAGCGTGTCGCTGTCGTTGGCATAGAAGGCATCGGCAGGCATCGGCAGCAGCCTCAGCAGCAGCCTCACATTGTATTCGGCATAGAACCATGCCGACCGCCGGAACAGCAGCCGCATCCGCACACATCGGTACGGGCGGGCCTCCAACGCCACGCTCTCCGGCAGCCGCCGCCCCACCAGTGTCACCTCGTAGCCCGCCTCTCGCAGTGCCCTGCAACTGCGGTCCACCCGCTGGTCGGTCAGCAGGTCGTTGGTGACAGCCATGATAATTCGCTTTGCCATGTGTGCATTACTTTTCGATAACCATAGTAACGCACATAGGCCAAAAATCGTATTTCCTAACTAAAATATTCCGTTCCGCAGCCTTTCAGCCCTTCGGACTTTGGGGTGCGGCTCCTCTTCGCCCACCCACCTATCCAGCTCTCCGCCGTGGACTATATATCCTCAATTCACCACCAGCCGCTTGCTTGCCGTGCCCATAGGTGTGCGCACCAGCACCACATAGGCACCCTTTGCCCATCTCGACACGTCGAAGCCTGCCGTCCTCTCACGGCCCACGCCCGTAAGCTCCGCCACCCGTTCGCCTCTCACGTCGTACACCTCCACACTCTCAATGCCGTAGGACGACATCACCACCACGTTCCCGCTTGCCGGATTGGGCATCAGCCGCACATAGCGCGACAAGTCGCCCCCCTCTTCCGGCA
>CAZTVH010000178.1:0-5103 GCA_964616965.1 uncultured Bacteroidaceae bacterium
ACATTGGCTGCAACTACGCCAAGATATTCACCAATAGCGGCATCGGCAACGCGGAGTTTCCCTATGTGCTGGCAGGCATGATTGAGGCGTGGGGTGGCGAGGTGATAGACTACCCCGAACGCAGGCACTGCTGCGGCTTCGGCTTTCGCCAATATCTGGTGCAGGAAAATCGCGGCTACAGCATCGCCAACACACAGAAGAAATTCGAGTCGATGGAATCGTACGAGCCCGACTTCATCCTCACCAACTGTCCGGGATGCAACATGTTCCTCGACAAGTGGCAATACACCATAGCCGAAATGGAACACAAGACCTACGACAAGGAAGGCTACGGCATCCCCGTGCTCACCTACGAGGAGCTGACGGGCCTGTTGCTAGGCTACGACCCGTGGACGCTAGGGTTGCAGCTGCATCAGGTGCAGTGCGAGCGGCTGATGGACAAGATAGGCATCGCCTACAACCCCTCAGAGAAATACCGTGGCGTGAGCGGCCGTCGACATCCTTCGCCCGAAAAACCCGAATTCTTAAAAGTATAACAACCCGTCCGACCTCGGACTAGTCAGATAATAATAAAAGAACATGAAGAAAATAGCCATACTAGGTGCCGGCCCTGCAGGCATTGAGGCAGCAGCCGTGCTGGCAGCGAACAATTGTCCTGTCACCCTGTTCGAGAAAGAGGCACAACCGCTGTGCAACATTACCGACAAGGCTTTCCTATTCCCCAATTTTGCCGATGCCAACGAGGTGGCGGCCTCGCTCAAGGCAAAACTCGACAACCCCAATATCACCCTGCGATGCAATGCCGAAGTGACACAGCTCACCCCTTCCTACATCGCCGGATTTCAGGAAGAGAGCCTCACAGGCACCCCTGTCTGGAAGGTGAACGAGGAGCTGTACGACATAGTGCTCCTTGCCACCGGCTACACCCCCTTCGATGCCCACCGCAAAGAGGAGCTGGGCTACGGCATCTACCCTGGCGTGCACACCTCGCTGGAGATGGAGAAGATGATAAAGGAAGGCAACATTGTCAACAGCTTGGGCGAAAGGCCTAAGCGAATCGTGTTTCTGCAATGCGTGGGGTCGCGCGACGAGAAGTCGGGCAACCACTATTGCTCCAAACTCTGCTGCGTCACCGCCGTCAAACAGGCCATCGAGGCCAAGAAACAGCTGCCCGACTGCGAGACGTATGTCTTCTATATGGACCTCCGCATGTGGGGGCAAGGCTTTGAGGAGATGTATCGCACTGCCCAGCAGGAGTATGGCGTGAACTTCATCCGTGGAAGAATATCCGAGGCTGGCGGCACTTTTGACGGACGCGTGCAAATCAAGGCGGAAGACACCCTGCTAGGCCGTCCACTGAAGATGACGAGCGACCTGCTGGTGCTGATGGTCGGCATGGAAGCCTCGAAAGGCACACGCGAACTGGCAACACAATGTCGCATCTGTGGCGAATACGGCTTTGCCCAATCAAAAGACCCTCACCTGCACGACTGCCAAAGCGAGGCACCCGGCCTCTTTGTCGCTGGAGCCTGCAAACGCCCCATGACCCTCACCGACTCTGTCAACGACGGACGGTCGGCAGCCTACGAAATTCTCACATCGCTTTGACCTTGCGTGCCAACCGGGCACACAATCCGGGGAAGAACCGCTTGATGTATGCCATCAGCAGTTCCTTTTTCCCTACAAGCACTTCGCGCCGTTTCCTATAGACAGCGCGAACTATTTTGTCCGCCGCCTGCTGGGGCGTAACGCCGCCCGCCTGTCCGGCATCCATCTTGCCATGCTGCCTGCCATCCTTTTCCAACGCGTGCACCGAAATGTTGGTCTGCACACGTCCGGGACATACAATCGTTACGCGGATGTTATCTTTATAGTTCTCAGCCTGTATTGTCTCGAAGAAGCCATACAAAGCATGCTTGGCAGACGAGTAGGCACAGCGCATCGGGAAACCGAAACAGCCTGCAATGCTGGTCGTCACCACCAGCTGTCCCCCACCCTGCCCTATCATCTTGGGCAGGATGTTTTTGGTCAACAGCACTGGCGCGTAGAAGTCGATGTCCATCACCTTGCGGAACACATGCATCTCCGTCTCCACCACCGTGCCGCGCTGGCTGATGCCGGCATTGTTGTAGAAGATGTCGATGCGGCCAAACTGGTTCCACGCCTTTTCGGCAAGGCCGTCCAACTGGTCCAGTTGCGAAATGTCGAAAGGCAGAGCCTTCGCATCGGGTGCGCCCAACTCCTTGCAACGCTCCGCCACCCGCTCCAGCAGGTCGTCTTCCAAAGCGGTCAGCAGCAGAGTGGCTCCCTCCCGTGCAAAACGGTAGGCGGTAGCCTCGCCGATGCCCGACGAGGCTCCCGTAATCCAAACTATCTTATTTTCAAAAAGCATGATTGTTAGCAGCTTTCAACTTCTTTCTTAAACCACTCAGAACGCCCGCAGCCTTCACCAGTGTTCAGCAGCACCTTGTCACCACTCAGGATGGTGCCTTTCCGCAGGGCCTCGAAGAAGCCCGCATAGCACACCATCGATGCCGGTCCCATCAGCACACCCTGTTCCTGCAGCATCCTGCGTCCGTATTCGGGCAGTTCGGCCTCCTTGACACGGATGAATGTGCCATCGGTGCGCCTCACCAAGGGGGCCACCAACGGGTAGTTGCCCGGATTGGCAGCCGTGAGGATGCCTATTCGCGTGTGCATGTTTTTCTTGGCCTCGTATTGCTGCTCCCACCCTTCGGGGAAGCCCGCAGCCGTGGCCTTCTCCCACGCCGTGACCATGGGGTCGCACTCGTCCTGCTGCACCAACACCATGCGGGGTAGCGTGTAGCTCTTGTCGGGACACATGGCAAGCAAGTCGCGGAACCCCTTCTCGAATGCCAACGGGCTGGTGCCGCCGGCCACAGCCTGCATATACACAGTGGGCATACACCCCATCTGACGCAGACACTCAAACACCAGCGTGCGCTTCGACTCGATGCGCAGCGGGTCGGTATTGCCGCCGCTTATCAGCACCTTATGCTCCTTGTGGAATGCTGCCGCCTCGGCCTTGGCATCGCCATAGCCGCCTTTGGACAGCACCACCTTCTGCCCCACCCGTTTGATGGCTTCGGTCGAGCCCTCGTCCATGAACGAAGGGGCAAACTGTGTGAACCTTATGCCCGCCTTGGCCAGATAGGTGGCAAAGGCTGTGCCTGCGTTGCCGGTCGAAGCCAGACAGTAATCCTTCACGCCCTGCTCCTTCAGCACCGAGGCTGCCAGTGCCGCGCTGATGTCCTTGAAGGTGCCGCTGCCCCGGTTCTGGTCGTTGCGGCACACATACACCTCGCAGTCCACGCCAGCCTCACGGGCGGCCTTCTCCAAGTGTGCCCAACGCTCAATGGCCACCAAGCCCTCGCCACAGCTCACTATGTTCTCGCGCTTCTCGATAGGCAGGAAGTCGAAATACAGGTCCTGAAAACTGTCAGTCTCCACCTCCTGTGGCGGGAACGGCGGCAGGTCGAAATACTCCACCTCGGCGTAGGTCGAGCCACAGGCGCACTGCTGGTCCTGCTCAAACCATGTGGCAAAGTCGCCAACGACCTTGCCACATTTCTTACATCTAATCTGATACTTCATTACTTCTTGATTCTCATCACTGGCATCGGCTTGTTGTACTCGCCGGCATCCAGTTTCTTCTTCACCTCCTTAAACACCTCGATGGTGCGGTTGGCCATCTCCATCGTATGCACGGCAGTGGGGATGATACGCAGCATAATCTGACCCTTCGGCACCACGGGATACACCACAATGGAGCAGAAGATGCCGTAATTCTCGCGCAGGTCGACCACCACATTGGTGCCCTGGTTCACGTCGCCGGGGAAGAACACTGGCGTGATGGGCGACTCGGTGACACCCGTGTTGAAGCCCTCGGCCTGCAACGAGTGCTGCAGGTGGTTGGCCACCTCCCACAGCTTCTCGCGATATTCGGGATGCTGGTTGATGATTTCCAAACGGCGTTTCACACCATACACGATGGGCATGGGCAGGCTCTTGGCATAAATCTGGCTGCGCATGTTCATGCGGAGGTAGGTGATGATGTCGGGGTCGTTGCAGCCGATAAAGCCTCCGATGATGGCCATAGTCTTGGCAAAGGCGCAGAAATACAGGTCTATCTCGTCCTCGCAGTGGAAGTGGGTGTGCGTGCCGCGACCTTCGGGTCCCATCACGCCCATGCCGTGAGCATCGTCGATGAGCAGGCGGAAGTTAAACTCCTTCTTCAGCGCGGCAATCTTGTCCAGCGCACCCAAGTCGCCTTCCATGCCGTACACGCCCTCGGTGGCCACCAGTATGCCGCCGCCCTGCTTCTCGGCCAGCGCGGTGGCCTGCTTCAGCTGCTTGCGCAGGCTCTCGATGTCGTTGTGCTGGTATTTGAAACGCTTGGCTCCCGTCACGCGGAACCCGTCAATCAGACAGGCGTGTGCCTCGCTGTCGTACACAATCACGTCGCGCAGCGTCACCACCGTGTCCAAGATGCTAATCTGGCCCTGATAGCCGAAGTTCAGCAGGTAGCCGTACTTCTTGTGCGTATACTCGCACAGCATGGCCTCCACCTCCTCGTGCAGCGAGGTGTTGCCGCTCATCATGCGGGCACCCATCGGGTATGCCAGACCCCAACGGCGTGCACCCTCCTCGTCGGCGGCGCGCACCTCAGGATTGTTGGCCAAGCCCAGATAGTTGTTCAGGCTCCAGTTGAGCACCTTCTTGCCGTTAAAGACCATCTCTGGTCCCAGTTCGCCTTCCAGCTTGGGGAAATAGAAATAACCGTCGGCATACTTTTGATACTGGCCCAACGGACCGCCAGTAGACTCTTTAATGCGTTCAAATATATCTTTCATTTGATTGAATATTAATTATTCCCATTCAAAGGCTTACATATTGTAAGCCCAATTAATCAAATGCAAAGATACGAAAAAAATCTCTAATATTGAAATAACTGCATCATTGGACAACAAATTTCACATTTCATCACAAAATCTCACCATTCGATTCTGTTCCATGTCGAACCATACTTTTTTCGCTCTAGTACAACATCTGACTGATTTTTGCCAAACCGTCTCAAAAAGT
>CAZTVH010000179.1:0-5102 GCA_964616965.1 uncultured Bacteroidaceae bacterium
ACACTACCGCGTATAAAAAGTGTTGAGGCTTTGCCGGATTATCGACTCTCCGTTGTGTTTGACGATGGGAAGGCGGTGGTGTATGATGTGGGTGAGGATATTGAGCAGATTGAAGAGTTCCGTATGCTGAAACAGATACCCCATCTTTGGGAGCAGGCACAGGTGGATAGGAGCCGTACATGTGTGTTTTGGAATGACAGGATAGACTTGCCGTCAGACACGCTATACGAATACGGTGTACCTCAATACTCTGCCGACGAGGGGGCTTTGCCCCATGTCGCGGAGGAGTAGCCAGATTATTAACTGTTGCAAAGGGTATGAAGCAAAATAGGCGATGAGGTGGTTTGGGTGTAGCGTCAGTTGTATGCAGTGGGAAGAAGAAATTGCTCGACGTTGTCGGGTGTGATGACAGTGAATTCGGCATCGGGATAGGCGGCAATGAAACTTTTTGGGGCTGCCACTTGCTTTTTAGGGCTGTATTTGAACTCGTAAGCATGTAGTTGGCCGTTGTACTCCTCTAGGTAGTCTATCTCCTTCTGCTCTTGGGTGCGCCAAAAGTAAGTATTGCACCAGTGACTATAATACTCGTTGTATTTCATGCGTTCGGCTACGACAAAGTTCTCCCACAAGGCTCCAGAGTCAGTACGGTTTTCGACTTGTGAGAATCCTGAAATCAAAGCATTGCGTACGCCATTGTCGTAGAAGTAAATCTTCTTGCTGTGTTTAAGTTCGCTGCGCATGTTGCGGCTGTACGATGGAAGGCGGAAAATGATGTATGCTTTTTCAAGTACGTTGATGTATGCTTCAACAGTTTTGGCATCAATGCCTATTGTTCCAGCCAGTTCGGTGTAGGATACTTGAGAGCCGATTTGATATGCCAATGTTTTTAGCAAGAGTAACAATTTGTCAGACTTCTTCACACTATCTAATGCAAATAGGTCACGGTATAAATAGCTGTCGGTTAGTTGTCTAAGCACCTCAATCTCGTTGCCGGCAGATGTGACCACTTCAGGATAATAACCGAATATCATACGGTGTGGAATAAGGGCCAGCTCGTTTAAAAGCCCATGATGTTTAGCCATTTCGGCAAAGGAGAGGGGGAACATGTGGTATTCCCACTTGCGGCCAGTTAGCGGTTCGTTCAAGCGGTTGGCGAGTTCGAAGGATGAACTACCAGTAGCTACTAATTGTACCTCTTTAATCTGGTCGGTCACCAATTTCATACGCAGACCGATGTCTTTGATACGCTGAGCCTCGTCGATGATTAGCAGCCGTTTGCCACCTAATAGTTGTTGCAGGCGGGCAGTGGTCATATTTTCCATTAAGGTTTGAGTGGCAATATCGTCAC
The DNA here is from genome assembly GCA_964616965.1 of uncultured Bacteroidaceae bacterium. GTDB lineage: Bacteria > Bacteroidota > Bacteroidia > Bacteroidales > P3 > Colimorpha. The sequence continues at coordinate 1,349 of CAZTVH010000179.1, forward strand.
CGTTAAGCCAAATGGTGTTGTCGTTTTTAGGGAATAGTTGTTCGAGAAGAGATGTTTTTCCTGTTTGACGACTTCCCATCAGTATGATTGCTTTGCCAGTAAAAAGGTGGTTCTCAATAGTTTCTTTTAGAATGCGTTCTATCATAAAGGTGTCGTTTGATGGTGCAAAGATACAATTTTTTTTGGAATTTAAGGAATGAATTCCTTGAATTTTGCCAAATTTCAGGAATTGATTCCTTGAATTTGGCAACATTTCGGGAATTGGAGTTGTTAAGACAGCTAGAAGTATTCCTGAACAGCAAATATGTTCTGTTCGATAAATATTTTCTTGAAGGCGGCAATGCTATTCTGCTCATAGAAGATAAGCATGGCTTTTTTGTAGTCGATGGGGTCTACGGTGCGGAATGACAGAGGGCAGTGGTTGTGAGCGATAAGAATGGCGTTGCTTACAAGGCGGGCTGTACGTTTGTTGCCATCCTCAAAGGCCTGTATGTATGAAAGCAAGGCTAGTGCCAGCAGGCTTTTCTCGTAGGCATTCTCTTTCCCGTTTATCAGTCTGCAAGAGTCTTCTATGGCTTCGCGGATTTGAAACGAATTGTCAAGAGGACGGTACGTTGTGCCTGTAATGCCAACACGGTGGTTGCGTATGCCATGTTGAACACCAAGTTCTTTGAATAGGAGGGTATGGAGGTCTTCTATATTGCGCAATGATAATTGCTCCATAAAGTCGGGGTTGGCTACAATAAAGTCAAGTGCTTGCTTGTGGTTGAGAAGCATGGTTGCCTCTTCGCGTGTTTTCCCGTTGGCGGTGAGTTTGTCGCGAAGAAGTCGCTCGGTTTCAAGTAGAGAATAGGTATTGCCCTCTATTTGTGATGATTTCCAACTTAAGTCAATACCAAGACGTTCGATTTCTTTTTTGTATGCGGTTTCGCTTAAGGAGGATATGTTGTTAGTGTATTGCTGATGGAGGTTGTCGAGTAGCGTCAGCTCCTCGGTGGTAAACAGTTTAACTTTTGGTAGTGTTTGGTTGATTAGTTCAAAATTGAAACTAGACTGGACTTGGCGGCGGTCTATTTCTGTGGCGAAATAGGTGTCAATGTCGTATTGCAGCAGCAATTGTGCCTGTTCCGAAATGGAATAGCGTGTGCTTCGTCCTTGCCCTTCAGCAATGATATCGCCCTTGTCGATAAGAGAGGAAAGCGTTCGTTTCATGGTAGCATCACTTATTGTAAGGGAAAGACTTGTTTGAATGTCGCTACGTGATGAATGTGGGTGGTAGTGTAGATACTCTAATATTGGGCGAGAATTGGGCATAGTGGATTGTTTTTCGGCTCAAAAATGGGCAATTAATAGGATGTTTTCGGCTTGGGGTGAGCCGTATTTTGGCGTTATAAATAACGATATGAGCCGAAAATTATTGTCTATACTTTGCAAATAATTGTGGCGAAGAGGGTGGTGATGGCTTTGGCTCAGGTGCGGTCAATGTCTTTATGCGTTATCCGACGAGCGGCTTCTCAGGGATTAGCCACAACGATTGTCGCAAAAAAAGTCGTGTGTGGAGGCTAGGATAAATAAAAAATCTTTATAATTGAAAAAATGTTCGTATCTTTGCATTTTGAAAAATAACAAATTTATCACATTATGAAGAAGATTTTCACTATTGTATTGCTTCTCGCCGTGATGGGCGGCGCAATGGCACAGAACCAGGGGACACGGGAGTATGTGTCGGCTTTGATTACTTTCAACGATACCAACTTGTTGCCGCAGGATACGCTGAACAAGTATGGCGTGATATTGCAGACCCGTTCTGGCCGCTTGGCAAACGCTATCATCGACGCTTCAAAGTATCAGATGTTCCTTAATGCCAATTTGGTGGAACGTGTACAGCCTTCGACCCGCGTGTACTTGCGCGACGAGCAGGTGTCTGGCACTTGCGGCGGTAAGTGCGACCATAAGGGTGGCCGTCATGGCAACCGCGAGGATGTGCGCACTGACCTTATTCCGCAGCAGGATATTCTGGACGATGAGGCGAAGGGATGGTACTTTGGGTTCTTTGTGGGTGGTACGAACAACCGTATGGAGGTGTCGTATGCGCGTAATTCTGGCACTTGGTATGCCGACCGCGGAGTGGATTTCGAGTTGCTTGCCGGCTATCAGTTTAACCAGTGGTTTGGCATCCGCACAGGTCTTGCGGCCCTCTCGAAGAACTATATTACCGACCTGAAAATGGATTATCTCGACATTAGCGATGTGTATCGCACTTTCTACCGTGATTTGTATCTGCAGCTGCCGCTGATGGCAGACCTGTCGGTTGGTGGCGAAGATGTCCGCATCCACTTCAAGTTTGGCGGTTATGCTGCCTACTGGCTGACGCAGTCGCGTCATGGTTATGTGTATGTGGCCAATGACCCCCGTCCTTTCCAGGGCGATGCCTATCATTTTGTGGAAGGCTACGACAACCGTTTTGATGCCGGTTTGGCAGGCGGTATCGGTCTCAGCCTGCGTGTGAACCCCGCTTTCCAGCTGCACTTTGGTGGCGATTATTATCATGGCCTTGTCAGCGTGGCAAAGAAGCCCTATAAGATATACAACCGCACTTGGACGTTCGGTATGGGAATGACTTATCATTTCTAATCGAAATAAGAATATCAACTAAGAGCTAAGAAGCGAGGCGGAGGCCGCCGGTGCTTCTTAGCTCTTGTTGTATAAATGGACGTATGCTATGATTATTGTAGAAAGGCCGAATTTTCCAAATTTTATTGACCGACGTGAGCCGAATAGCCACAAGGGGACATACGGTCATGCGTTGTTGGTGGCGGGCAGTCGGGGCAAGATGGGTGCGGCAGTGTTGGCGGCGCGGGGGTGTCTGCGTAGTGGCGTGGGCCTGCTGACGGTGCATGTGCCTGCTTGCGGTGTGGACATTATGCAGACGGCAGTGCCAGAGGCGATGGTGTCAATAGACGAGGATGGAAATCGTTTCACGCATCTGTTCACACGCGAGGAGCTGTCGCGGTATGATGCCATTGCTGTTGGCCCAGGATTGGGTACGGAAAGTGTAGAGCCGCTGAGGGCTCTGATTAGGGCTGCGGAAAAGAAGCCAGCTGTGTTTGACGCCGATGCACTCAATATGCTCTCCCGGATGGAGGATGGGATTAGGCTGCTCAAGAGCCATGCCTCAGGTGGTGTGCCGACCATACTGACACCCCATGCAAAGGAGTTTGAAAGACTGTTTGGCACCACGGCAGATGAAGAACAGCGGCAGAGAATGCAGGCTGCTATTAGTCGAGAGACGGGGTGCGTGGTGGTGTATAAAGGACACCGTACGCAAACTTCTGGTATACAGGGAGAATTGTATGAGAATGCGACGGGGAATGCGGGTATGGCAACGGCTGGGAGCGGGGATGTGCTGACAGGTGTGGTACTTGCTGTTTTGGCTCAAAATAAAGAAAGCCAAATAGATGCAGCGATGTGTGCTACCTTGGCTGTGTGGATACATGGTAAATCTGGCGATTTGGCAGTCCAAAAACAGTCGGAATGCAGCCTCACGGCAGGGGATATAGTAGAAAATTTGAAGTATGCAACTATGTGTAGATAAATGTATTGTATGATGTAAGGTAAATTATTTTGAAAAAAATTTTGTTGTATGGAAAAAAGTGTGTATCTTTGCAACCGCTTTTGAGAAACAAAGAGCAGTCAAACCTTCCTCAATAGCTCAGTTGGTTAGAGCACCTGACTGTTAATCAGGGGGTCGCAG
>CAZTVH010000180.1:0-5093 GCA_964616965.1 uncultured Bacteroidaceae bacterium
AAGTCGGACTATTCTGAGGAATCGGATTATTCTGACCACTCTGATTATTCTTACTATTCCGATAGTTCACCCGGCTCTGGTACATGCGCTCTTTGATACCACCTTCTTTCACAAAGCGGTCTTGCATAGTTTCCAGCAGCTTGCGGAGCATATATGTCGCCTGGTGTATGAGTGTGATGCAGAGGTTGGCAAGCTCCTTGTCGTTCATACGCTTTATTGTCTCGGTATACTCTTTCTTAATCTGCTCGCTTCGCGCATATTGCCGCATCCTCTCATAGCGAGGATGCTGGGGTCCCCATTGACGGAGTAGTCGGATTACTCAGATTATTCCGATTCATAATCTTCTCTTTTTTACAGCTCCACCTCTTGGCGGAAGTCGGGGATTTCGACGTGTTTCCACCCCACCTCGTTGAGGGTGGTGCGGAAGTGCTCCTGTGTCTCGGCTTCGCCGTGAACCAGAAATATCTTCTTCAGCTTCTTTTTCTCTTGGCAACCAATATAGTTAATCATCTCGCTGTAGTCGCCGTGGCCCGACAGCGACTCGATGCGGCGCAACTCAGCCCGCACCTTGTATACATGCCCGAATATCGACACCTCCTCGTCGCCTCGCATTATCTTTGCACCCAACGTTTTAGGCTCGCAATAGCCCACGCATAGGATAGTCGTCGATGGGTCCTCGATATGGTTGGCGATGTGGTGCTTCACGCGGCCCGCCTCCATCATGCCCGACGCAGAGATGATGACACAGGGTTTGTGACGCACATTCAGGGTCTTCGATTCCGCCACCGACTGTATGTACTGCAGGCGGTCGAACCCAAAGGGGTCGGGGTCGTTCTTCATATACTCCAGTATCGACGGCCCAAAACACTCCTCGTGCAGCCGCATGATATTGGTGGCCGAGACGCTCAACGGGCTGTCGACAAACACGTCTATGTCGGGCAGCAGCTTGGCGTTCGACAGCCGGTCGAGGGCATAGATAATCTCCTGTGCCCGCCCAATGGCGAACGAAGGGATGATGAGCTTGCCCTTCTTCTTGGTGCAGGTGTCCAGCACCGCCATCAGCAGCTCCTGCTCGGCATTGTCGAGGGTGGTGTGCAGGCGGTCGCCGTAGGTCGACTCCATGATAAGGTAGTCCACCTGCGGGAACGGTTCGGGGTCCTTCAGTATATGCTTGTCGTAACGGCCTATGTCGCCAGTAAATCCCAGCTTAATCGTGCGCCGTCCATCCTTGATTTCCAGATAGACGCAGCTGCTGCCCAGGATATGCCCCGCGTCGAAAAACTGCACCGTCACCTCGCCCTCGATGTTGAACGGCTTGTGGTACGGCACGCTGATAAAGCAGCTCATACACGCCTGCGCATCCTCCTCGGTGTAGATAGGCTCCACCGGCTCCTCGCCCAGCGCCTTGCGCTTCTTGTTGAAGGTGTTGACATCCGCCACCTGTATGCGGCCCGCGTCCGCCAGCATGATGGCACACAAGTCGCGCGTGGCAGGGGTGCAAAGCACCGTGCCACGGAACCCCAGCTTATAGATATAGGGTATCAAACCCGAATGGTCGATATGGGCATGTGAAAGAATAAGATAGTCAATCTCTGCCGGGTCGAAGCCCAAGTCGCGGTTCATCGCGTCGGTCTCAAGCCCCTTGCCCTGATACATGCCGCAGTCGAGCAAAATTTTCAATCCTCTTTTGGTCGTGATGAGGTGCTTGCTACCCGTCACCTCGCGTGCCGCACCCAAAAATGTCAGTTTCATAAACAACAATTTTAAAATTCATAACACCATATTGCACAACATAATACACACGCCATTCACCTCCCTGCCCCAAGCAATATGACTAGCAAAGATACGATTTTTTTTTGAGATAGACTCATTTTTTTATCACCCCCGTCCCAACCCCGTGCCCAATGGGCAGAACCGCCACCGCGCCTCGGCAAACAGAGCCAAAGCCTCCATTGGCAACCGCCGCCGCACCCCTTCCGCCCTCGTCGCGGCTCCCTCGTTCCTCATGTAGTTATACTATACTTATTCTATATATATCCTATAGTTATACTATTCAGTGTAGTATAACTATAGTATAACTATAGGATATATATAGAATAAATAGCGGGAACAGACGAAAGCTACTAGGGACCCGGAAATAGACAAGCAAGTGTGCCGAAGGGGCCGCTGGGCGGGTGTAGAAAACTTTTTTTTGTGGGTATATAAAAAAAAGATTGTATATTTGCAAGTTCTTTTGGCCTGCAATATTGACTGCAAGCCAATGTAAATTAGCATAATAGCAAAAAGAGTATGGCATTAAAAAGGGTTATGGTCCTCACCGGTGGCGGCGATTGCCCCGGACTGAATGCTGTGATTCGCGGCATTGTGAAGCGTGCTTCACAGGAAAAAGATTGGGAGGTGATAGGCTGCATCGAGTCGTTCAACGGCGTGCTGCGCGAGCCGACCGAGATAGTGGAACTGACCGAGAAGAGCGTGGAAGGGCTGCAGATACAGGGCGGCACCATCCTGGGCACCACCAACAAGGGCGGTCCCTTCTCGTGGCCCGTCAAAGAGGCCGACGGCAGTTGGACCACGGTGGATCGCAGCGACGAGATGCTGCGCAAGCTGCAGTACATGGGTGTCGACGCGGTCATCAACATCGGCGGCGACGGCTCGCAGCGCATCTCGCTGGGGCTGGCACAGAAAGGGCTGAAAATAGTGGGTGTGCCCAAGACGATAGACAACGACCTGTCGTCGACCGACTACACCTTCGGGTTCCAGACAGCGGTGCAGATATGCACCGAGGCCATCGACAAGTTGGTGACCACCGCGGCCAGCCACAACCGCGTGTTTATCATGGAGGTGATGGGGCGCGACGCGGGCTGGATAGCCCTGCACAGTGCCATAGCCGGCGGAGCCGACGTGTGCGTCATTCCGGAGATACCCTACGACGTGGAGAAGATAAAGGCCAAGATAGAGCAACGCTACAACAAACGCCACGGCTACTGCATCATAGTGGTGGCCGAGGGCGCGAAGCCCAAGGGTGGCAGCATCACCGGCACCGAGACCGGCGAGGTGGGCTACCAGCACATCAAGCTGGGCGGCATAGGCCACCAGCTGGCAGCCGAGCTGAAGGCTGCCGGCGTGGAGCACGACATCCGCTGCACCATACTGGGACACCTGCAGCGCGGCGGCACCCCGATAGCTTTCGACCGCATTCTGGCAGCGGAGTTCGGTGTGCGGGCCATGGAGCTGGTCATCGAAGGGCAGTTCGGACAGATGGTCGCCTACCGCCACCCCGAAATAGTGGCAGTGCCGCTCGAAGAGGCGGTGAAGGCGCAGAACCTCGTCGACCCCAACAGCCGACTGGTGGACACCGCCAAGGGCCTCGGAATCGAGTTCGGGGAATAAAAGATAACACACGATTATCATTTATTTAGTAATGGTAAAAAAGTTGTAACGATAAAGGCTCGGAGAGCCTTACTCTCAACACTCCCGCACGAAGTGTGGGAATGTTGGATGTCGGGCTATTGGCGTTTCGAAGAAACGCGCTCTCAATAGTTATCATAGTTTCACCTTATTATTACACCTTCACTATATGGGGCCTAACAAATAGAAATTCTCTTATAACCCACCGTTAGTATACTAATCCCGCCATCCAGAGGGGGAGCTTTTTCCCTACGGGGAGTTCTATACGGTCGGCAAAAATGTATGAGTTGGGAATGTTGGCTACTTGCACAAACGTCTTGTCAGGACCGCCAACCTCGATTGTGATATTGCCGTCAATAATAAAATCGCCCTGTTCTTTGCCATATTCCACCGTGTGGTTTGCTGATAATTGGTTGATAAGGAAGCATTCCCTGATGGTGCCTATCTTTTCGCCAAAGCCAAGGGCATAGAACATGTTGGGGTCGTGCAAATATATCTTATCAGGCTTCTGCAGCCGTGTGATGGTCTTGATGTCGGAGTAGAGAAGCATTAGCAACTCGGCACGCCCAAGGCTGTTAATATAACTGACCACAGTGTTCTTGTTTAGTTCTAATCTCGCTGAAAGCTTGGCAATGTTCAATTCGTAGGGTACGCTATCAGCTAGGAATTGTATCAGAGCCTTCACCTTGCGGGTGTTGGCAGGGTCAACCCCACAGAACTGAGGGAGTTCCTGTCCTACAATGAAATCAATTACATTCTCGATGCGGCTGTAGTATTCTTCCTCATCACCGTCGTAGAAGGGGAAATAACCCACCCTCAGATATTCCTCAAACAGGGGCTGGGGGTGGCACAACTTGTTTGTTTCGGCACAGATGTCGTCATAATTTGTCAGTATGTCCTCTAGTCTATATACAGGGATGTAGATTCCTTTGTAGAATTGTAGATATTCACGGAAAGACAGCCCTTTCATAGTATAACTTAGCACACGGCGGGACAGATCTGCATCAGCATTGAGAATTTGGATGAGGGAAGAGCCTGTAAAAGTAATCTTCATGTTGGGATAAAGGTCGATGATTTCCTTTATTTCTCGGCTCCAAGTAGGGTAACGATGCACCTCGTCCAAAAACAAATGGGTGCCACCCATCATGTGGAATTGCTCGGCAAGTTCCAACAGGGTGTGGTTGGCGAAATACATGCTGTCCATCACACAGTAGAGAGCCTCTCCCGCACTGATGCCGTACTTTTGTTTGATGTACTGCCGGATGAGAGTCGTTTTGCCAACGCCGCGTGACCCACGGATGGCAACCAGTTGCCTCTCCCAATTGACTGAATGCATCATTTCGCGCACGATATCAGTGCTTACTTGGGATATTAACATCTTGTGTTTCTTGTACAAAGTTTCCATGTCTTCTCAATATGAAATCGAGTGCAAAGATACGAAAGATTATTGAATTAACCGAAAAATAATTCAAATCGGTTAGTGGATTAACCGAAAAGTGTTGCGTTGATATGTTTGGTGAATCACAAAACCTATCAACATAGCTACGTCAGTTCTATACAATAAAAGTGACTGTTTGACGTTATAATTATACTTATTGGTCGCAAAAACAACGTGTCAACAAATATGATACGCTCTTATGCTAAATCTGACTGTTTTTTCAACAGCCTCGAGAGGCAAGCTCTCA
>CAZTVH010000181.1:0-5012 GCA_964616965.1 uncultured Bacteroidaceae bacterium
CTACTGCCTTGCAGTGATGGGGGCCGACGACCTATCCTCCCTCACCCCACCTTGGGTAATGCACAACTTCCCCAAGGTGGCAAACGTCATCAACTACCTTTGCAACACTCCCTGTGGAGAACAGGCCGACACTGACCCCTGCCCCTACTGCCGTCGCCGACTCGACGCCCGCCCAGGCCTGAAAGAATTCTTCGGCTTCGACCATTTCCGCACCTTCGACGGCACACCCATGCAGCAGCAGGCCGTCGAAGCAGCCATACGCGGCGAATCGTTGCTCACCATCTTCCCTACCGGTGGAGGCAAATCCCTCACCTTCCAGCTGCCCGCCCTCATGGCAGGACGCAACATCCACGGCCTCACAGTTGTCATCTCGCCCCTCCAATCGCTGATGAAAGACCAAGTCGACAACCTTGCCGAACGAGGCATCACCGATGCCGTCACCATCAACGGACTGCTCGACCCCATCGAGCGTGCCTCTGCCATAACCCAGGTGGCCGACGGCTCCGCCAACCTGCTCTACATTGCACCCGAAATGCTACGTTCCAAGACCATCGAACGACTGCTGATGGGGCGCAACGTCGTTCGCTTTGTCATCGACGAGGCCCACTGCTTCTCGGCATGGGGGCATGATTTCCGTGTCGACTACCTCTATATCGGCGACTTCATCCGCCACCTACAGGAGCAGAAACAGCAACGCCAGCCCATCGCCGTCTCCTGTTTCACCGCCACCGCCAAGCAGAAAGTCATCACCGACATCTGCGACTATTTCCAACGCAAACTGGGCCTCCCCCTCAAAGTCTTTGCCGCAAAAGCCGAGCGAAAAAACCTCCGCTACAGCGTCATCCATGCCGACACCAACGAGGACAAATACAACCACCTCCGCCACCTCATCCTCGGCCATCGCTGCCCCACCATCGTTTACGTCTCCCGCACTCGCCGCACAACCGAAATTGCCCACCACCTCTGTGCCGACGGCATCCCCGCCCTCCCCTTCAACGGCAAAATGGAGGCAGCCGAGAAAGTCAAGAACCAGAACGCCTTCATGTCTGGCGAAGCACACGTCATCGTCGCCACCTCGGCTTTCGGCATGGGGGTCGACAAAAAGGACGTAGGCCTGGTCGTCCACTTCGACATCAGCGACTCGCTCGAAAACTACATCCAAGAGGCAGGCCGGGCCGGCCGCGACCCCGAAATGCAGGCCGACTGCTACATACTCTACTCCGACAACGACCTCGACAAGCACTTCATACTCCTCAACCAGTCAAAACTCAGCATCAGCGAAATACAACAAGTATGGCGCGCCATCCGCGACCTAGCCACCCGACACGACAGAGTGAGTTGCTCACCGCTAGAGATAGCTCGTCAGGCAGGCTGGAACGAAGAGGTCTACGACATCGAAACCCGCGTCAAGGCAGCCATCTCCGCCCTAGAAGAGGCCGGCTACCTGCATCGTGGCAACAACGTCCCCCACATCTTCGCCACCGGCATCACCGTCGCCAACATGGACCAAGCACGCCGCCGCCTCACCGCCTCGCCACTCTTCGACAACACCTCGCGCGAAGAAGCCGCCCGCATCATCAGCTCCCTCATCAGCAAACGCGCCACCACCTCATCCACCGACGAAGCCGAAAGCCGCATCGACTATCTGGCCGACAGCCTCGGCATGAGCAAACAAACCGTCATCCGCAACGTCAACCTCATGCGGCAAGAAGGCATCCTTGCCGACAGCCGCGACATGACAGCCTGGCTGGGCAAAGACTCCTCGCTCAACAAACTCAACGCCACCCTGAGCCTCGAACAGTTCGTCCTCTCCCACCTCGGCGAGGACACCTGCCTGCTTGTCTACAAGCAACTGAACCAAGAAGCCCAATCGGCAGGACACAAGCAATGCACCGTGCGCCAACTTCGCACCCTCCTCTATTTCCTGACCCTCAAAGGCTATATACGCAAAGAAGAACACACCGCCTCGGGCAGCGTATCGCTACACCTCCAGGCCCCATCGGACACCGTCGCCGCCCGCATGCAAAGGCGCGCCGACATATGCCGATTCATCATCTCCCATCTCACCGCCACCAACAAAAAGGACGAAGCCATCACCTTCTCCCTGGTCGACCTACTGCAAAAATACACCCAAAGCCAGCTACTCTTCGAGAAAGACAACCCACCCTCTGTCACCGACTTCGAAGAAGCCCTGCTCTACCTCACCAAGACCAAGCTGCTCAAAATCGAAGGCGGCTTCCTCGTCGTCTACAACACCCTGCAGCTACACCTCCCAGCCGAACGCCGCACTCGCTACGGCAAAGAGCAATACCGCCTCCTCGACGATTTCTACAAACAGCGCATCCAACAAATACACATCGTCGGCGAATATGCCAACCTCATGGTCCGCGACTACGACGCCGCCCTCCAATACGTCAACGACTACTTCACGCTCGACTATCGCAAGTTCGTCGCCAAATACTTCAAAGCAGGTCGCTCCGACGAAATCAAGCACAACATCACCCCCGCCAAATACCAAAAACTCTTTGGCGAACTCTCTCCTCAGCAGCTCAAAATCATCAACGACCGCCAGTCGCGCTACATCGTCGTAGCCGCCGGCCCCGGTAGCGGCAAGACCCGCCTACTGGTCCACAAACTGGCCTCACTCCTCCTACTCGAAGACGTGAAACACGAGCAACTGCTCATGCTCACCTTCTCCCGCTCCGCCGCCACCGAATTCAAAAAACGCCTCATCAGCCTCGTAGGCAATGCAGCCCACTTTGTCGACATCAAAACCTTCCACTCCTTCAGCTTCGACCTCCTGGGCCATCTGGCCGACCAAGAAGAGTTCGGCAACATCGTACTCCGCGCCGCCGAGATGATCGAAAGCCGCGAGATGGAAGAATCCAAAATAGCCAAAACCGTCCTCGTCATCGACGAGGCACAGGACATGGGACCCGACGAGTACCGCCTACTCCAAGCCCTCATGCTCCGCAACGAAGAGATGCGCGTCATAGCCGTCGGCGACGACGACCAAAACATCTACCATTTCCGTGGCTCCGACTCGGCACACCTCCGCGCCCTCATCGACCAACACGGAGCCACCCTCTACGAAATGACCGACAACTACCGCAGCGACAACTCCATCACCCACCTCGCCAACCGTTTCGCCGCCCTCCTCCCCGACCGCATGAAGCAGACACCCATACAGTCCGTCACCACCCGCGAAGGCAATGTCTCCCTGCACCGCTACCACCCCGCCTCCCTCATTCCGCAAGCCATAGCCACCCTGCAGCCGCAAGGCACCACCGCCGTCCTCACCCTCACCAACGAGCAGGCCCTCCTCGTCTCCCACCAGCTCCGCAGTCGGGGGCTCCACCCCCGGCTCATCCAATCCATGCGCGGGTTCTCCTTCACCAACCTCATCATCGTGCGCCACTTCCTCCAAGCCCTCCAGGCCGACACCGGCAGCACCATACCCCACACCCTCTGGAACCAAGCCAAACAACACACCCTCGACACCTTCCGCGACAGCAACTGCGCCGACCTGCTGTGCCGCTTCTGTGCCGACTTCGAAGCCACCCACCGCACACTCTACCGCAGCGACCTCGCCGAATACCTGGCCGAATCCAACCTCGAAGACTTCATCGCCACCGACGACACCACCGTCTTCGTCTCCACCATCCACAAAGCCAAAGGGCGCGAATTCGACACCGTCCACCTGCTCCTCACCGACCTCACCAATCCCGACCCCGAACGCCTCCGCACCCTCTACGTCGGCATCACCCGCGCCAAACACAACCTCCTCATCCACACCGACAGCACCCTCCTCGACCCATTCGCCACCGCCCCCCCCCCCCCCCCCCCCCGCCCACCCACACCCCCCCCGGGCCACCCCGGAACACCCTCCATCCCCCTGCCGCCATACAAACCGCACGCATCTCCATCCCATTCACACACAAAGATGTCTTCCTCGGCTACTTCAAGGACAAGCAAGACCTCATCCTCCCCCTGCGCGACGGTTCCCCCCTGTGCTACCGCGACGGCTATTTCGTCACCCCGCAAGGCACCTACGTCGCCACCCCGTCCAACGCCATGCGCGACCGCCTAGCCCAGCTACAGGCCAAAGGCTACCAAGCCGTCGAAGCCGAAGCCACCTTCATAGTCCTTTGGCATCCGCAGGACGACCCCAAGGAATACGCCATCATCCTGCCCACCCTCGTCCTCGACCAGGCCGCGCCACCCCAACCATAACCTCGACCCTCCTTTTTTTAAATGCATTTCAGCGTGTCGATGACACGAGCTCTCAAAATTGAATTAATAGAACCTCCTCTTGTATTACTAGTCGGCTGGTCGCCACATATGACAACACCAACCAGCTCGACATCTCACATCTGCCCACTGGCACCTACGCCCCCCGCATCTCCCTGCAGAAAGGCAACACCGTGCGCCGCGTCATCAAGCGTTAATCAGCCTTTGGCAGTATCACACCACCATGAGGCAGACCTCCCAAAGGGGCCTGCCTCAATTTTTTTTCATCGTTGGCGAATATTTTGGGGGTGTTGTACGTTTATTGGGCAAATGACTGAACGCGAATACTCACATATAGCCCAACAGTGCCGAGAGGATTTGTACCGCTATGCCGTGCGTTACACGGGTGACGGCGACAGCGCGTGGGATGCTGTGCAGGATGCCCTGGTGGCATTGTGGAGCCATCGCGACAAGGTAGAGCCATCGAAGGCAAAGGGGTATATGATTCGTGTGATGTACCGCAATCTGGTAGACCAGCATCGTCACGAAGAGCGTTTTCGCCAACGGATGCCCGAACTGGCGGGCGAGCAATGGTACTGCCAACACGACAACTTCGAACTGCACGATGCCATGCAGCAAGCCCTTGCCCAACTACCCGAACAACACCGCGCCATACTACTGATGAAAGACATTGAGGGCTACAAGTATCAAGAAATCGCCCAGATGACAGGTCTTGAGGAATCGCAGGTAACAGGCATCCTCTACCGTGCCCGCGTCAATCT
>CAZTVH010000182.1:0-5005 GCA_964616965.1 uncultured Bacteroidaceae bacterium
AACGACATAACTAAACATCATGACGAAAAACGGAACCAAGCTGGAACTGAAGGGAGTGTACTGCTCTCCGCTGGGCGACATTGCGCTGACCAGTGATGGCTCGGCGTTGACGGGACTACGGTTTGCGGAAGCTCCCTGCGGTGAACCTGCACAGGACATCCCGCCCTTGGCGGAGGTCTGCCACTGGCTCGACCTTTATTTCAGCGGAGCCATACCTGACTTCACCCCACGTCTTGCCCCACAGGGTACACCTTTCCAGCAGTCGGTATGGCGCGAGTTGCTCACCATCCCATACGGGCAAACCGTCTCATACGGCCACATTGCCAAGCGAATCAGTTGCCGTTCGGCACAGGCTGTTGGTGGTGCCGTAGGGCGCAACCCTATCGCATTGATTATCCCCTGCCACCGCGTGATTGGCTCCGACGGATGTCTGACAGGCTACGTCTACGGCCTCGACCGAAAGCAGTGGCTGCTGGCGCACGAAGCACAGTCTACAGGCCGGTCTTATGATTCCAAATAACCCTGTAACGCGTCATTGTAATCCTCGGTGATATCTTTAAAGCAGCGTATGTCGCAATAATCTGGGTCAAATTCACTTTCCTCGTCCATCTGATACCACTCAAGACTCTCGCGTTCTTCTGCTGTAAGTTTCTTTTTTCGAGTCAGCTCAAGCAAGTCGGCATAGCCCCACACGCCACCGCAGTCCTCGGGCGGGCATTCTCCGTGCCCAGTGACAAACGTGATGCTCGGCTTCTCCCCTTTATCATACTCGCGTATGCCTTTCACCCACACATCGTGTTCCCAACTGTCGCCAAAGTCATATTCCAACTTCATACGGACCCCCTTCTCAGTGAGGACATCGGAAAGGGCCACCGTAGCAAGATCCACATCATTGCAGGGAAAAGCAGAATCTTCGATATACTCTTTCATGCTGTAACACACCCCCTTAAAACGGAACTGGTACATATGCTCCAACATCCATCCCATCACCTCAAGCAGCAATTCGGCAAGGGTTTGCAACGTTATATTCGACGGCACCTTCACTTCACGCCATATCTTAAGGTCGGTGTTGTTCAGCTTAATACGCACATGGTACTCCTTAACGTCTCGACGTGGGAGAACCATAGGGCACTTCCTACCCATACAATCATATTCTTCATCACCATCGGAATCGCCATCATCGCCAAATATATCGAACATTCCTCTATGCTGCTCATAGAAATCAAGGAATCCTGAGACTACTATCTTTGCATCTTCGTCACCGTTGATTGCCGCGCGAATAAGTGGGACAATTTTGTCCATAGTTATCTCATCCAATGAATCTTTCTTCTCTTGTTTTGGAAATAGGTCTATTGTCTTTGCCATAAAAAAGTGTTTTAATAAATAACGCTAATAGGGTTAGATTATTGTATAGCAATTAATAGTCATCTACTAATTACCCTTACCATTCAAACAAATAGCTCGCCATTCGCCACAATGCGGCATTTCCCGCCTACGTATATAGTGCCGTCGGTGCGCAACATAGTCTCAACGACCGAAGGGCGACCCATCTTCTCACCTTGCAGAAAGGAACACTCACTGCCCTGCTGTACCAATCCCCGCCTCTGCAAATAATGCGTCAACGCCGCATTGGCGGTGCCTGTGGCAGACTCCTCGTCCACTCCATATAGGGGAGCGAAGTTGCGCACATGGGCGGTGTAGCAGTCGCCTGTCTGCACAAAGGCATGCACCCCTACCACCTCCAACTCACGACTCAACTCTGCCAAAGCAGCCATATCGGGATTGAGGGCTTCCAGCTCCGCCTGACTCCGCACAGGTAACATGATGTCGGGCAGTCCCGTTGAAATAATCTCTACTGGCAAGGAGGGCACAGCGCATTGCATGATGCGGCACAGCCGTTCTGTCGCCCTCACATCCTCCACCATGCGCGGTGTCGCCATCTGCATCATCACCCGTTCGCCCGCCATCACCTCCAAGTCGCCCGCCAAGGTGTGGTTCAGACATACCCCATCCCCCACTTTACCCAACTGCCACAGCAAACCAAAAGTAGCTATCGTGGCATGTCCGCAGAGGTCCACCTCGCTGCGGGGCGTGAAATAGCGCACGGTGAACTCATTCGTGCCATCTCGACGGACAAAGGCCGTCTCCGAATAGCGTAACTCAGCCGCCACCTGCTGCATCAGGCTGTCCGCTGGGAATTCATTATCCAACAGCACCACCCCTGCAGGGTTGCCGCCAAAGAGTTTATCAGTAAAAGCATCAACGATATAGTATTGCATATCTTTATTAATTCGTTAATTCGTAAACGTGTTAATTCGTTAATCGATTTACACATTAACACGTTCACACATTTAAACATTCAAATTTACAGTATCGGCTATCTTGTCCACGTTCATACTGCTGGGCAGAGAAGAGAACATTACCCCATTAAACCCTGAATATCTGCAAGGGCGTATTCCACCCCCGCAGTGTGGAGTGCATCGTAATGGTCAAGGATATAACGGCTGGCACCAGAACGTTCAAATAAGCTGTATGCCTCTCGTCCTGTCGTACCATGCAGCCGCTTGTATTCTTCAATACAATATATCAAAAACTCCAATTTCAAACTCATGCTTCTTCGGGATAAGTTATTCTTCCTGTCGTTTTCTCACTATACCATAACTCGGCCAAAGCCAATGGACTCAAATGCCATAGTTTACTGCTCTCTCGCTCCAAATCTGCATACAACTGAGAGCAGTACAATTGTCGTATAGCTTCCTCCGCCTCCATACCATATTCTTTAGCCATACGGTCAACAACCTGCGGTACTATTAACTGCAAAGTGGCAGTGAATTGTATCTGTTCCTGTTCTGTCATATTGAGTAGGCTGTTAGATATTTGACAAATGCTAACGACTTCTCACTTTTAAAAGTCAACTGGTTGTACAAGTCCTTTACCTTCAAGCGCGCAACTGTTTCTTCCTTGGTCAACACACCAGCCTGATATGCAGCAAATGTACGGAACACATCATCATTGGCTACCGGACCGAAAGCAAAATCACACTCTCTCGAAGTAAGACCGTTCCTGTTTGCACTCACGTAGTCAAGCCAATCCTCGTCGGGTGATGTGAACCAAACATTCTCAAGCGAACTTCTCATACCCTCTATATCCACCTCATAGACATTGACAATAGCATCGGCAGCATGTAGACGATCCTTCACTTTTCGGGCAAAATCCACTGCCTGCACCTCGTTCAACGTAGTGTAAAAACCTCGTCCAAAATCCAAGGCACGGTTAGGTTCCACAATGCGTGGTATCTCTATCTTTCTGTCGCTACCGTGATATACTATCATGTCTTTATAACGAAAATTGTTTCATTTTATTGTGGAATCAAATTAAAGATATTGTTTATCAATTTCTTTCACCCCATCGTGTCTGCAATCTTGTCCACGTTCATGCTGCGGGCGGAGGCATCGAAAATCTCTTTGTACAATCCGCCTTGCTGATACACCTCGGTGGGCGTGCCGTGCTGCACGGCGTGGCCGGTGTCGAGCACATAGAGGGCATCGGAGTCGATTATCTGTCCGATATTGTGGCTGATAACAATGACCGTCCTCCCCTGTTTGATGGCATCAATAGAGGCCTTAATCTGCTCGGTGGCGATGGCATCGAGGCTGGCCGTCGGCTCGTCGAGGAAGATGATGGGTGGATTCTTCAAGAACATACGAGCAATGGCTATTCTTTGCTGCTGTCCACCGCTCAGCTGCAGGGCGTTGGACTGGAAGCCGTCGGGCAATGCCGCTATCTGGTCGTAGATATACGCCTGTCGTGCCGCCTGCTCCACCTCCTCGCGTGTGGCCGACGGGTTGCCGTAGCGGATATTCTCCTCGATGGTGCCGCTGAAGATATGGTTCTTCTGCAACACCAGCCCGATGTTGTCGCGCAGCACCTGCGTGTCCCACTCCTTCAACGGCACCCCATCCAGCGTGATGCTGCCGCTGTCGGGAGCATAGAACTTATCGAGCAGATTGACAATCGTCGTCTTGCCCGCGCCACTCAACCCCACCAAAGCGGTAGTCTTGCCGGGCTCAATAGTCATAGTCAAGTCGCGTATGGCATGTGTGCCGTTGCTGTAGGTGAACTCCACATCTCTGAGCTCAAAGCAACCATTCACCTCTTTGGGTCGGTAATCGCCCGACTCCTCCACCTCGTTGTCCGCCTCCAAGATGCCGAAGAAGCCCTCCGCATAGATGAGCGCGTCGTTCAAGTCGTCGTAGATTCGGTGCAGCTGACGTATCGGTGCGCTGACATTGCTGAACAGCAACACGTGGTACATAATCTTACCTATGGTCATGCCGGGATAGTCAATCAGCACCAAGTAGGCAGTCAGGATGATAATCAACACCGTGCCGATCTGCTCCACGAAGGTCTTCAACCCCTCGAAGAGGAAGCTGATGCGCCGTGTCGCCATCTGCTGGTCGGTCGAATCGTTCTGTAGCTTTGCCTGCCGCTCGGCCTCCACCCGCTCGCGGTTGAACGACTTGATAACGCCCATGCTCTCAATGATGTTCATGATGCCGTGGTTCAACGCCTGATGGGTGCCGAACACGCGCCTGCGCCATCCCTTCATCCGTACCCCCTGTCGGGCAGTGATAAAGAAGTATATCGGTATGATTGCCAGAGCCACCAACCCTACATACACATTGGCGGCAAACATCAGCACCAATGCCATCACTGCGCTGGTGAACAACGGCAGGATGTCGATAAAGAAGTTCTTGACCGTATTGCTCAGGCTCATCACCCCTCGGTCAATACGCGTCTGCAGCTTGCCCGGCTCGTTGCCCTCGTTGCTAAAGAACGCCATGCGAAACTGCAATATGCGGTCCACCACCCGCAGCGACAGGTCTCGGCTCACGTTAATCCGTATCTTCTCGCCGAAGATGCGCTGCCCGAAGGTGATAACCGCAGCCAGCACCTCCTTGCCCAGCAGCACCACGCTCACTATGAGCAGCAACCGTGCCGCCTC
>CAZTVH010000183.1:0-4992 GCA_964616965.1 uncultured Bacteroidaceae bacterium
AAGGAAAGTGAGAATAAGGTAAAAACTAAAAAGTAAAAACTAAAAGGTGTTTGCTATCAGGGCAGACACCTTTTTTATTTGCGCCTACTCAGCAGGCATTGATACATACCCTGCCACTACGACAAACATTCACTGGATGTTTGTTCCCCACAAAATAGGGAACGCACGAAACGGTCTATTGTGAGCAACAATACAGCTCTAACGCGCAGAACGAACAGCACGAACTGGCATACCGTACATACGATATCCGTAATTGTACATGCCCTGAGTGTCCGAATCAAAATAGAAATACCAAGCATAATTCGGACTGCCTGTGTTATACGAACTAGACCAATAGTTACCATATTGTCCGACATGACTGAACGTACTATCCCAACGGTAGCCTGCATCGGGGAATATGAGGCTCTCACCGTTAGAACTGGTAAAGCATAATACATTCACACCGTTGATGGTTTTCCTACTGGAGGTTGTGTTGTTCATCAGTTCCTGCCATTCTCCTTTGGTAGGTATGCGCCCACCGCAGTTGGCTGTGGTAGCATCATCTCCGGGCTGGAGTGTTGTCAGTTGGTCACTATAGCCATTGTAGCCATAGGACGACCAACAGCAATATTTTGTCAGTTGGTCAAAGTCACCGTTGCAGTACCTATACGTACTCCAGTTATATACGCTCTTGGGTGCAACCTCGCCCCAAGCAAAGTAATCGCCAAAGTCCTCAGGTGACGTGGCACCCACATTGCACATTGCCCACAGCAAGCCGCTCGGCAAACCGAGGTCTACCCAGTTGACCTCCTGTTGAGTGGGAGTGGGATTGACTGGTTCTTTTCCACATCCTACGACCAACAACATCCCGAATAATAGCATTGTGGCTGCAATAACCTTTGTCAGTTTTTTCATGATGGATATTTTTGTGTTAATAACTTCGGAATATAGCTGTCGAGATGATGATTGTGGAGTGCTTGGCGGATGGCTGTCTGGCACTCTTTCTTGTAGTAAAAGAACATGAGGTTCTGCGCCTTCTTCTCGTCGGGATGGCGGGCGACATAGACGGGCTGCATGGTGTCGGGGTTGATGCCGGTGTAGTACATCTCGGTGCTGAGGGTCATGGGCGTGGGGGTGAAATCCTGTATCTGCTCGAGACGGTAGCCGAGCCGCTTCATCTCGACGGCGAGGTCTGCCATATCGCGGAGCTGGCAGCCGGGGTGTGAGCTGATGAAGTATGGGATGAGCTGGTAGCGGAGGCCTGCCTGACGACAGATGGTGACGAACTGAGCCTTTGTCTGAAGGAAGAGGTTGAAAGAGGGCTTGCGCATGAGGGAGAGCACACGGTCGCTGGTGTGTTCGGGTGCCACCTTGAGACGACCGCTGACGTGGTGCAGCACCACATGGCGGAAGTAGTCCCAGCCGTGGTTCTCTTTGGTAAAGAGGTCGCAACGGATGCCGCTGCCGATATAGACATGTTTGATGCCAGGGATGGCGGAGACCTTCTTGTAGAGGTCGACGAGGGGACGGTGGTCGGACTGGAGGTTTTTGCAGATAGTGGGTTGAATGCAGCTATAGCGAGGACACTTCTGACAGAGGGACTTGTCCTTGCCCGACATGCGGTACATATTGGCAGAGGGGCCGCCGAGGTCGGTGATGACACCGTTGAAGTCCTCGCGCTGGGTGAGGGTCTTCACCTCACGGAGAATAGAGGCTTCGGAACGAGAGGCTATCTGTTTGCCCTGATGGGCAGAGATGGTGCAGAAGGCGCAGCCGCCGAAACAGCCACGATGGATATTGACGGAGTTCTTAATCATCTCATAGGCGGGGACGGTGCCGCGCTTCTTGTACTTGGGGTGCGGCAGGCGGGTATAGGGGAGGTCGAAGGAGGCATCAATCTCCTCAGTGGTCATGGGTGGCTCAGGCGGGTTGACAACGACAAGGCGGTCGCCATGACGTTGGACTAGGGTGGCGCACTCTATCTTGTTGCTCTCCTGCTCGATGATGTGGTAGTTCTCGGCTTCACAGCGTTTGCTTTTGAGGCATTCCTCGAAGGGGTGGAGCTCTATAGTAGGGCTAGTAGAACTAGTATTACTAGTGATATATGCCACTTGGGGGAGGGAGTGGCAGGCTTCGATGCCTTTGCCTTGGTTGAGGAGATGGGCTATCTTGAGGGTGGTGCGCTCGCCCATGCCATAGTTGAGCAGGTCGGCGGGGGTGTCGGCGAGGATGCTGGGGAAGAGCTTATCGTCCCAATAGTCGTAGTGCGCCAGGCGGCGCATGGAGGCCTCGACGCCAGCTATGACTACAGGGGTGTCGGGATAGAGCTGCTTGAGTATGCGTGTGTAGACATAGGTGGCTCTGTCAGGACGGAAACCTGCTTGCCCGCCGGGGGTGTAGGCATCGGCGTGGCGCAGACGACGGGCTGCGGTGTAGTGGTTGACCATGCTGTCCATGACACCGCTATTGACCCCAAAGAAGAGGCGTGGCTGCCCGAACTTGCGAAAGTCGCGCAGGTCGTCGCGCCAATTGGGCTGCGGGATAATCGCCACACGATAGCCAGCGGCTTCGAGCGTGCGCCCAATGACCGCTGTGCCGAAGGAGGGATGGTCAACATAAGCATCGCCTGTGACCAGAACGATGTCGACCTGCTCCCATCCAAGGCGTTTAACCTCTTCTAATGTTATTGGCAAAAACTGCGGCATGGCCATTTTTTGAAATAAGGACTAATGGGTTGCTATATAACCTAAAGCAGCATCGAGTTGGGGTTTGAAACTACCGTCATAATCCTTACGAAGGATTAAATGGTCGGGAATGTAGCCGATACCCTCTAGCACCTGCCCACCAATACTGGCTTCGAAAGAGGACGTGTAGATATAATGGCCTCGGTAATTAATGCCGTCGCCAAAGGGACCGCCATAGTTGAGGTTGATATCGGTAAAGGGCTGTAGGGGGCCAGTGGCTCCATAGGTGCGCTCTCCTATGGTATGGACTGTGGGGAGCACATGTTTGGCACAAAGCGGCTCAATCTCGCCCATGCTGGCAGAGTTGATGTCGCAGAGTATCACATAAGGAATCTTCTCGGCGGTGATGTCGCGATGGTAGGTGCTGTTGGGATAGATGTAATAGGGGGTCCACTGCGAATACTCCAACCGTCCAGGACCCTCCTTGTAGCGGGTCAGCATCACTTCGGCACGTTCGTTGAGGAAGGTGCCAATCAGATAGTCGAGGTCGTCTTGGTAGCCACCATTGTTAGCACGATTGTCGAGAATGATGCCCGCCAGTTGGCTACGGGGAGTGTCGGTGATAGTACGCAGCCAATGGTCGAGGAGCGCGGCTCCTGCACCTGTGAGCGAGGGTTCGCCCAACGCACGAATGACAGGTGTGAAGGCAGCCATCGACTGCCATAGATAAGGCACCAGCCGGCCGTCGGGCAGGCGAAACAGGATGTAATGATAAATGACATTCGACGAGATGGCTTCCTCAAAGAAAGGGAAAGTGCCAGACTCATGCTCTACAACGGTGTAGCCTTCTGACTCAATACCATCTAAAAAAGAGCATATCGAGGCTCTGGCTTGTGAATTGGACTCCAGATAATAGTCGCGCTGAGTCACCTCTGCCTGCCCTGGTCGAACGACCACCAACTGCCCTTCCTCTGCAGGCAAGGGATGGAGGTTCTGAACCACAACCATCATATGGTGGTCTATCATCTGACCAAAAGCTGCATTGTAGAGATTAGTCAATTCTCCCATACTGACAAAACCACTGTCGACATAGTGGCTATCAAGAGCTTGAAACTTCGGCAAGTAACGGTCGTATACATCATCCCAGTCGGTTGTGTCCACATCCCAAAAAACGTAGCCAGTGCTAATGCTTTTCCATAGGAAAATGAATTGTTCTTCGTAGGTGCTATATGCCAGCTTATGGCTTTCGCCGATATAAGGCACATGGTCCGACTCCTTACGACAGGAGCAGAGCATGAGTGTGGCAATAGCCAAAAGGAGTGTTCTTTTCATTGCTGTTCCTTTCTTGGAATAAAATACGAGATGCCAAACGTGAGTGTGCCAGTGGTAAGGTAGCGATAGTCCTGCAAGTGGGGATAACCCTTGTGGTGACTGACAAGGTCGTAGTATAGGAGGGCATCGAGGCTGAGGGCGATGTGAGAGGTGAGGCAATAGCTTAGACCTATGCCACCTGCCAACCCGGCATCGTATCGACGGTCGGTACCCTCAAAGTCGGGCATATTGTCAAAATCGTTGAAGAAGACCTCGTAGTCGGTCATTCCATAGGTGATGCCACCTACACGCTGCCGCAACCAATAGCCAGCAAAACCACCCAACAACAGATGACCACGCAGACGTTCTGCACCAAAGGAAAAATCTGCCATGAGAGGCAGAGCCAAATAGGTGTTGAGATGGTCGGTGTATACGGGAGAGAGGTAGTTTAGATGCCTTTGCAAGCGGTGGTTGCGCTGCATCACACTAAGGTCGGCACGGACTGCCAACCAATGATTAATCGTGTAGCTTCCTCTAATCCCGATGTCATAGCCACAAAGGCTTTCGTATGTTTCGTCGATACGGCTGGCACGAGAGCGGTCTATGTCAGTGACGCTTGTTCCCCCACGAATGCCCACAGACCATTGTGCCAAAGCCACCTCCTGCAACAGACAGCACAAAAGAAAAAGAACCCATCGTTTCATAAACGTTGCCATAAACTGAAAATTGAAAATTGAAACTTCGTGGCAGAGGTCATTTCCACGCCCCGACAATTTCAATTTTCAATTTTCGCTTTTAAATACTTCAATCCTGAATGGCCTTGATGCCCGGCAGGACCTTGCCTTCGAGGTATTCAAGCATGGCACCGCCACCAGTGGAGACGTAGCTCATCTGGTCGGCAAGGCCCATCTGCTTGACAGCTGCCACGCTGTCGCCACCGCCAACGGCAGCAAAGCAACCCTGCTTGCAGGCCTCGGCCACACTGAGGGCAATCTCGTTGGTGCCTTTGGCAAAGGTG
>CAZTVH010000184.1:0-4945 GCA_964616965.1 uncultured Bacteroidaceae bacterium
ATAGTTGTGACATCACAACCCTGCTCACCGACAGTCGTCGCCATTCCGACGTGGAACATGCACTCTTCTTTGCCATTCCCACCAAACGCAACACGGGCAGCCGCTTTGTATATGACATATACCAGCGTGGCGGTCGCAATTTTGTCGTCCCCATTGATGCGTCGGACGAACACATGCAGCAGTTCCGCCTCTGCACGCGTGCCAACTTCTGGTTTGTCAAAGATGTCGTGCTGGCATTGCAGCAATTAGCTGCTTGGCATCGTAACCAGTACCATATACCTGTGGTAGGCGTTACTGGCAGCAATGGCAAGACTATTGTCAAAGATTGGATAGTGCAGCTCTTGCACGACAGCTGTACCGTTGTCGCCGCCCCCCGCAGCTACAACTCCCAGATTGGAGTGCCGTTGTCGGTGTGGCAAATGTCGGCCGACGACGAGTTTGCCGTCTTCGAGGCGGGCATCTCCGAGGTGGGCGAGATGGAACGTCTGCGCCGCGTTATCAATCCCACCATTGGCATCCTCACCAACATTGGGCAGGCACACGATGAGAACTTCCTCACCCGCAGTCAGAAGATAGCCGAAAAACTGCAACTTTTCACCCATTGCGAGGCGATAATATACTGTGCCGACCACCGCGAGGTGCATTCCGCCATATTAGGGCAGGAATGTTTCCGACACATCCGCCGCTACACTTGGGGCCGTGCCGCCGACAATGCCGTCCAATTCCTCGATGCCCAAACCGAAGGCACAAGTACCCTCATCCATCTTCGCCACGAGGGTCGCGAAGCCTCCATCCACATCCCCTTTGCCGACCGTGCTTCGGTGGAGAATGCCATGCACTGCATCACCTTGCTCTGCTACCTTGGCTACGACCACCACGTCATTGCCGACCGCTGCACGAGGCTTGCTCCTGTCAGCATGCGCCTCGAAATGGACGAGGCTCTCAACAACAGCCTCCTTGTCAACGACAGCTATAGTCTCGACATCAACTCCCTCACCATTGCCCTCGACTATGTCCAACACGAGCAGCAACACCCTACCAAGGCTCTTATTATGAGCGATATCCTTCAGTCTGGCATTCCCGAACCAGAGCTCTATACTCAGGCAGCCCAGCTCATCCTCCAACACGGCATCAGCCATTTTGTGGGCATCGGCGAGGCCCTTGGCCGCTATCGCCACCTCTTTGCCTCCATTCCCTCGGAGTTCTACACCACCACCGAGGAATGCCTGCTCCGCCATCCGTTTGACCAATACTCCAACACCACCATCCTTCTCAAAGGCGCGCGTTGTTTCCATTTCGAAGAAATAGCCAAAGTCCTCCAACGCAAGTCGCACCAGACAGTCATGGAGGTCAACCTCGACAACCTTGTCACCAACCTCAACTACTACCGTTCCCGCATCCGTCCCACCACCAAACTCATGGCTATGGTAAAGGCAGCCTCCTATGGTGCAGGAACCACCGAGGTCGCCAACATACTCCAATACCACCACGCCGACTATCTCACCGTAGCCTATTGCGACGAAGGTGTCCAGCTCCGCCAAGGCGGCATTACCCTGCCTATCATGGTGATGAACCCTGAGGAAGAGAGCTTTGCCGACATCATCCGCTACCATCTCGAACCCGACATATACAGTTTCCGCATCCTCGAAGCCTTCACCCAGGCCGTGCGTAGGCTGGGAGGAGGCGAGCGGGTTCCCGTCCATATCGAATTCGACACGGGCATGCACCGCCTTGGCTTCGACGGTGCCGATGCCGAGCTCCTCTCCCGTCGCCTCAACGACTCCGACTGTCCCCTGCAAGTGCGCTCCATCTTCTCACACCTTGCCTGTAGCGAAGACCCCGCCTGCGACGATTTCACCCGCCTGCAAATCAATCGTTTCACACAATGGAGCACGGCTCTTCGCAATGCCCTCTCTGCCACCCGCCATAGCAACATCCTCTGCCATATACTCAACTCGTCGGGCATCACCCGTTTCCCCGAAGCGCAGATGGACATGGTGCGTCTCGGCATTGGCCTCTATGGCATCTCGCCCGAACCTGAGGTGCAGCGGCACCTCAAGCCCGTCAGCCGTCTCAAGACTAAGATATCGCAGCTCAAGGACATCCCCGAAGGCGACTCTGTAGGCTACAACCGCCGTTGGATAGCCCAACGGCCTTCCCGCATCGCCATCATCTCCATCGGCTATGCCGACGGGCTCAACCGCCACCTAGGCTACGGCAACGGGCGTGTCACCATTAGTGGGCACGAGGCACCCATCATCGGCAGCATCTGCATGGACATGTGCTTCATCGATGTCACCGACATCCCCTGTCAGGAAGGCGACGAGGTCACCATCTTCGGCGATGCCGACCTTCTGCAGCAGATTGCTCAGTCTGCCGACACCATCCCCTACGAGATACTCACCTCCGTCTCACCCCGAGTCCGTCGCATCTATTACCAAGAATAACCCCCCAAGGCCCAGTAAATAATATAAACATGAAGCAACAACCCTTCACCTCCTATATGAAAATGGCCGACGTGGTCTCTGCCAACCACTCCTTGCTGCTAGTCTTACCTAGGTTGGGCATCCGACTTGGGTTTGGCGAACAAAGCGTCAAAGAAGTTTGCCACCGCTATCGGCTCGATGTCGATTTTGTGCTGCTCATTTTCAACGTCTACACCTTCGACAATTATCTGCCTGCTGCCGACACCCTTGCCAACACCAACCTACAGCCGTTGGTACCCTACTTACAAGCCTCCCATCGCTACTACCTGAGCGAACGGCTGCCCCACATCAAGCGCCACCTCCTCAATGTGGCCGCTCATGCAGGCGACCGTTACGGCACGGTGCTCCGACAGTTCTTTGCCGACTACGAGCACGAGGTGCAGGACCATTTCGCTTTTGAGGAACAGCACATCTTCCCCATGCTCGAACAGGCGGACACACAGCCCGACAAAAAGGTGCAAGCGAAACTGCGACAGTCCACCCATCTCTCCCACAACCATTCCGACCTCGTCGACCGCCTCTCCGACCTCTCTGGCATCGTGCTCAAATACATCCCTGGAGAAACTCTCACCGAGGAACTCAACGAACTCGTCTTCGGTATCATGCAACTCTCTTCCGACCTCGAAAAACATGCCCTGCTCGAAGAAAAACTGCTCATCCCCTACATCAGGCAAATCCTAAACCTCCCCCTGCAATGAAGCCCAAGGCCAACCTACTCATTGTCGAACCCTCCGACATTATCCGTGCCGGCATTGAGTCGCTGCTCGACCACGACCACTTCTCCCTGTTGGCACCCCTGCGCGACTACCCTGCCGACCTTCCTGGGCGGCTTGCCCGCCTCCAGCCCGACCTAATCCTGCTCAACCCTACCCTCATTCCCTCCCCGGCGCGTATGCAACTTGCTGCCCTGACGCAGGCAAGACCCTCCATGACCCTTGTGGCGTTGGTCTACCAGTATGTCGAGCCGCAGCTACTCGAAGCCTTCGGCACCGTCCTCGACATCCGTGAGCAGGGCAGCCATGTGTCGCAACGTCTGCGCGAAAGCTGTCAGCCCACGCGCGACACAGCCGACGACAGCTACGAACTCAGCGACCGCGAAACCGAGGTGCTGCTCCTCGTGGCCCAAGGCTGTAGCAGCAAAGAGATTGCCGACCGTCTGCACATCTCCATCCACACTGTCAACACCCATCGCAAAAACATCACCCACAAGACCGGCATCAAGTCCGTGGCCGGCCTTGCCGTCTACGCCATGCTCCACAATCTAATCAACTAGCCATGCCCCTCTCACAGCCACAAGAGAAACTATGGAATGCCAACTACACCAAGGTGTGGCTGGCAAACTTTATGATATTCTTTTCCTTCATGCTGCTTACTCCGCTGCTGCCCATCTATCTTAGCGAGCAATTCGGTGCCGACAAGGACACTATCGGCATGGTGCTTTTCGGCTATGCAGTCATGGCATTGGTGGCACGTCTGTTCAGCGGCTATATTGTCGACAGTTTCCCGCGCAAGATGGTGCTGCTCATCAGCTTCACCCTATTCACCCTTTTCTTTGTAGGCTATGTGGCGGCAGGCTCCCTCATGCTCTTTGCCATCGTGCGCACCACCCACGGCCTCCCCTTCGGCTTCACCACCGTGGCCAACAGCACCGTGGCCATCGACGTGCTGCCCTCCTCCCGTCGCACCGAGGGTATCGGGCTTTACGGCCTTAGCAACAATCTGGCTTCCGCCATCAGCCCCACTGTTGCCATTTGGATTTACACCACCACCCATAACTTCGACATTATCTTTTGGTTGGCTATGGCGGTGGCAACCATTGGTCTGATTATCGATACCACCGTCCATACCCAACCCCGACCCCTTGTCAAAGACAAGCAAAAAATATCGCTCGACCGCTTTTTCCTCCTAAAGGGGACTAGCGAGGCACTCACTATGGTCTGCTTCGCCTTCTCCTACGGGGTCATGTCCACCTACGTTGCCATCTATGGCAAGCAGCGGCTCGGCATCGAGAGTGGTTCGGGCACCTTCTTCCTACTCCTCTCCTTGGGCCTCATCCTCTCGCGTCTGCAAGGCAACAAGGCGTTGCGTCAGGGGCGTATAGCCTACAACGCCTCTATTGGAGTGTGCGTGTCGCTCTGCGGCTACCTCCTCTTTGCCGCCCTGCCCAACGCCGTCGGCTATTATGGTGCCGCCCTCGTCATCGGCTTGGGCAACGGGCACATGTACCCTGCCTACCAAAACATGTTTGTCAACTTGGCCGAACACAACCAACGCGGCACCGCCAACAGCTCCATCCTCGTGGCATGGGACGTGGGAGTGGGGCTCGGCATACTCCTCGGCGGCATCCTCTCCGAGCATTACGGCTACTCCGCTGCCTTCTGGGCGGCATGGGCTGTCAATTTGGCAGGTTTTCTCGGCTTCTGGTTCTACGTCAAAGGCCACTTCCTCCGCAACAAGCT
>CAZTVH010000185.1:0-4937 GCA_964616965.1 uncultured Bacteroidaceae bacterium
GAAATTCAGCCTCTTCGAGGCTGTTGAAAAATCAGTCAGATATAGCATAAGAGCGTTTACTTTTTAGTTTAAGTATGTGTTTCGTTGGTCATTTCCCTCGGCCTTGGAAGATGATGCCGATGGTGTAGATGAGTATTTTGATGTCGGTGGTGACGGACATGTTTTCGAGATAGAGGAGGTCGTATTTGAGCCGCTCGCACATTTCGTCGACGCTACTGGCGTAGCCGTATTT
Organism: uncultured Bacteroidaceae bacterium; assembly: GCA_964616965.1. Taxonomy (GTDB): domain Bacteria; phylum Bacteroidota; class Bacteroidia; order Bacteroidales; family P3; genus Colimorpha. Next base: position 233 of record CAZTVH010000185.1, read on the forward strand.
CACCTGGCCCCAGGAGGTGATGCCGGGTTTGATGCGTTGCAGGAGCAGGTATTCGGGGCAGCGGCGGACTATTTGGTCGATATAGAACTGGCGTTCGGGGCGGTAGCCGACGATGGACATGGTGCCTTTGAGGACGTTGTAGAACTGGGGTATCTCGTCGAGGCGCACTTTGCGCATGAAGTGTCCGAAGGGGGTGATGCGTGGGTCGTCGTCGCGTGAGAGGGCGGGCCCGCAGGCTTCGGCATCGGTGTACATGGTGCGGAACTTGTGCATCTTGAATGGTTTGCCTTGGTATCCGATGCGCTCTTGGGTGTAGAATACCGGGCCTGGGCTGGTGCATTTGACTATGATGGCGGTGATGAGGAACACGGGCGACAGGAGTATGAGGGCCAGCAGCGAGAGGAGTATGTCGAAGAGACGCTTGACGCTGTATTGCCATTCCTCCATGAGGCGGGTGTTGATGGTGATAAGGGGGGAATGGAAGATGCTGTCGACGCGCACCATGCCGAGGATGATGTCGCGTGCGTCGGGGGTGATTTTGATGATGACGTCGCCACAGCCGTCGAGGGTACGCAGTATCTGCTGGAGGTGCTGCTGCTCGTCGTCTTCGACGGCGATGATGACCTCTTCGATGTGGTGCTGGGCTATGAGCTGGCGGACGCTGGCCACGGTGCCCAGGCACGGGATGACGGCGGCCAGGCGGCTCTCGGCATTGATGGGCACTGACGGTGAGAGGGCTGGCTCCCGGCCTGGCTCTTGCTGGTTTGGTTTGGAGGCATCCAGCATGTCGGTGTTTTCCACCGATACAAACCCCTCAAATATGTTGCCCGAATAGGTCTCTTGGTTTTCGAGGTCGAGGTAGGTCTGGTAGGCCTTGTTGTGGCTGCCTATGAGCAGGGTGGGGAAGCCTATCTGCCTGCGGTGCACTTTGCGCACGGTGCCGGAGGTCTGTATGACGCGGCAGAGGTAGGTGAGCCCGAAATGGACGGCAAAGAGGAATAGCAGCGACAGGTAGTAACTGCGGTAGCTGTCCACTTGGTCGTCGAGCATCAGGGCAAAGAAGAGCACCACCACGCCTATAAGGCTTGCCGTGAGGGTCTGCTGGAACTCTTTGAGGCGCGATTTGCGCAGCACGTTTTTGTAGGTGCCTTGGAGGGCATAGAGTGCGAGCCATCCGAGGGGGACTATGACGATTCCGCGCCAGAAGTTGGTGTCGGCAAACACCAGCCCTATGTCGGGCATCCGCAGGTTTTCGAGCCCCACTTTGCGGAATACGAATAGCAATGCCCATGCCAGCATGGCACTCAGTATGTCGAAGAGGATGTATCGTAAGGCGGTGCGCCGCTCTGGGGGGTGGTGCGCCGAGGTATGCCGTTGGTTGTTGGACTTCATGTGGTAGTAATCACTTTTATGTTGTCGATGAGTATGTCGCCTTCGATGCGTTTTTCGTTGACGACTTGGAAGTAGACCGAAATGGGTACCCTATAGTAGAACTGACCCCATGTGCGGCCGAGGTTCACATATATCTTGTTCCAGCGGTTCTTGGGGTTGATGCACATGACCGATTTGGAGGTGATGGTGCCCCCCTCGGTGGTGGAGAATCCCAGCATGTGGATGTACAGTGGGAGGTCGGTCTTGTATTCCAGTTCCATATATAGGATGCGTGCATCGCCTGGGTTGAACTCGGTGCTGTCGGTGAAGCCGAAGGTAAGGATTGAGTCGGCGGCAGTGACGTGAACGAGACCGTAGCCCTGGCCTGTGCAGGCCCCCTCAGGGTCGTTGGACACCCAGGTGACATTGCTGTCGAAACAGGTGGCGAAGCTGGTGGGCTCAAAGTAGCATTCTGTCAACACTCTCAGCCTATTGCCCTTGGGGAAGTAGGAGGTGTGCAGCTGGTAGAGGCCCGTGCTTTCGTTGTAGGTGCCCAAAAAGGTGGTGTCTGTGGCGGTGAGAGGCACCTCCTCGAGTCGGATAGGCTGGTAGAAGGGATAGTCGATATGCGTGCCGCTCACCCCGTTCTGTTTCACGGCGGGGTTGATGGTCAGGTACTTCATCTTGCCATGCCGCAACACTGGCACCGTGCAGGGCAGCTCGTAGGCCCCCAGCCGCGTTTCGGCGGCATCGCCCTCGAAGTAGCACACCAGCTCCACCACATCGATGTCGGAAGTGTAAAAACCCTCCTCGTTGGAAGGCGCGTTCTGGGCTTGGCGCACCACGTCGATGCTGCCGATATGGATAAAGGCGGGTACAGTCACATCGCCCTGAAACTTCTTGCACGCATTGAACGACAGCAACATCAGTGCTGCTACGGCAAACGTGCGAATGCTATTTCTCAAAAAAATCATACCAATAAGTAACGCCCTATTGATTTTTTTAGTATCTTTGCATCGAAAAATATTAGTCAAAATGAAAGAACTTTCCATGCATGTGTATGATTTGATGGAGAATTCCACTGCGGCAAACTCCACCGAAGTCAAGCTAACCATACGCGACAGCATTCGCGACAACGACTTTCACTTCACCATCGAGGACAATGGCAAGGGCATGTCGCCCGAATTTCTTGCCCGCGTGACCGACCCCTACACCACCTCCCGCACCACCCGCAAGGTGGGCCTTGGGCTGCCCCTTATCAAGATGAACACTGAGAACTGTGGCGGGGGAATGCAAATCACCAGTGAGGTGGGCAAAGGCACACGCCTCGAATTCTGGTTCCAACACAACCACTGGGACCGCCCCCCTATGGGCGACCTCACAGGCACGCTCGTCATGCTCGTCTCGCAGCACGAAGACATCCACTTCATCATCACCTACATCACCGACGAGGGTGAGTTTGTGTTCGACACCGATGAAATCAAGGAGGCTCTCGACGGCATGAGCATGAACGACCTCACCATCATCCGCTACCTTAAGGAGATGGTGGCGGAGAATTTGGCCGAAATCCATGCCAACGACTAGTCCTTTTTAATTGAAAATTGAAAGTTGAAAGTTGAAAATTTAATGTGTTAATGTGTTAGTCCTTTTTGATTAACGAATTCACGAATTCGGATTTACAGATTAGCACATTAACGAATTCAACAAGTTTTAGTTTTTAGTTTAATTGTTTTCTCCCATGAAGCGAATCGGCGTACTTTCCGACACGCATGGCGTGGTACCCAAGCAGGTATACTCCTTTTTTAAGGATTGCGACGAGCTGTGGCATGCTGGCGACATGGGGCGTGGCGTGTATGATGAACTGAGCCGTTTCAAGCCCCTGCGGGCGGTCTATGGCAACATGGACGACTACGACCTCCGCTACCGTGTGCCGGGTTCCGATCTCTTCGTCTGCGGCGGGCTCAAAGTGTTGCTTACCCACATAGGCGGTTGGCCGGGACATTATCCACCGGCCATTCTCAAGATACTCCAGCACGACAGGCCCGACATCTTTGTCTGCGGGCACAGCCATATACTCAAGGTGATGTACGACCAGCAGCTCAACCTCCTCCACATCAACCCCGGTGCTGCGGGTCGTCAAGGCTTCCACAAGGTGGGCACCCTCGTCCGCTTCACCGTCGACGGCACTCCGAAAGATATGGAGATATTGGATTTCCCGAAGTTCCCCGTCGAAGGGTGAGCCTTGCGGGCAGCCGCCTTACCTCTTTTTCCTCACTTCCCACTGGGCCAGCACCACGCCTATGATTACGATGGCGATGCCGATGGGTTTGCTCCACGACCACTCCTCCTGCCCAATCAGTATGGCCGCTATCAGCGAGAACACGGGGATGGCATTGGTGAAGATGCAGGCCGGGCTGGCTCCTAGTTGTGCCACACCGATATTGTAGCACACATACGCCAGCGTGCTGCAGAAGATGCCCAGCACTAGCAGCATCGCAATCATCTTGCCCGAATAGGAGAGTAGCGGTAGGCTTGCGCCGTCGAACGCCAGCATAAAGGGGATGAAGTACAGGCATCCGAACATGTTCTGGTAGGCGGTGATGGTGAAAGGCCTGTAGCGGTCCACCAACTTCACCAGCACAATGGTGAAGAACACCGCTATCAGCACCGCTCCTGCCAGCCATGCCAGCCCCACAGGGTTGGCATCCATATTCTCCTTGCCTCCTGGCAGCAGCATCACAGAGAGCCCTATCAGCGACAGCACAATGCCCACCAGCGTCAGTGCGCGCACCTTCTCCTTATACGCCACCGCCATGCCAAAGGGGACGAACAACGGTATTGTGGCAACAATAATCGAGGCCATGCTGCCGCTCACCAGCTGCACTCCGCTGGTCTCGCAGATGCTGTAGATGAAAGGCTCAAACAGGGCCAACAGCAGGAACCATTTCAGGTCGCCCTTCTGTATGGGCTCCAACTTTCGGAACATCAGCAGTGCGGGGATTGTCACCACCGTGGCCAGCAGCAGGCGGAACGTTAGGATGACGAACACGGTGATATGCTCCTCAGTGCGGAACAGCTCCTTGGTCAGGATAAAACTAATGCCCCACACCACGGCGGCAAACGCCAGCAGGACATATACTAGGGGTTTCTTCATACTATTATTACTTTCAATATTTTTACATGTCGTTCATGGATAGTCCGATGAGGCTGACCTCGTATCCCTTTAGATGCTTTTTGATGTGTTCGTACTTTGTGGCAAGCAGTTGGGCATCGTATTTCTTTGGATTTCGTTTCACTTCGGCAATAGTAGCACGCCGGTCGAGTCGTTCTAATG
>CAZTVH010000186.1:0-4934 GCA_964616965.1 uncultured Bacteroidaceae bacterium
TGCGCTGTATGGGCAGTGCGCCGAAACCATTCTTCGGCACCACCAGCCCCGTGCGACCTAATGTTACTGTTTGCATACTATTAGGATTAAGAACTAAAACAAAAAAGCTAAGAACTAAGCAGTAGACAGGGTCTGTCACACTTCTTAGTTCTTAGCTTTCACTTCTTACGACTATTTAATGTTCGGCTCTTCGAGACCGAGGTGTTTCTTGCGGTCTACGGCTTTGAGGTAGAAACCTATAAGCATAGCGGCGACACCGAGGCATGCAAACATGACCAGAGCCCATGTGTAGTCAAGCTCTGTGGCTGCTGTACCTTCGGGGTTGGTGCTGTTCAGCACCTTGCCGATGAGCAGTGGGAAGAGCCAGAGACCAATATTCTGAATCCAGAAGATCAGCGCATAGGCAGAACCGATAATCTTCTCGTCCACCAATTTGGCACCGAAGGCCAAAGGGCTGCAGGCACAAGCGAGAAACTTGCGCCAAGGACAAGAATTGTAACGTAGGCCACAATAGTACCTCCCACAGCGTCGCCCTTGAACAACGGAAGGACGAATGCAAAGGTGAGGTGGCAAATGACGAGAAGTATGGAGCCAATGAGCAGCATTGATGCGGCTTTGCCCTTATGGTCAACGTAGTTGCCCAAAATAGGAGTGATAGCCACAGCCAGCAGCGGGAACACGGCAAAAATTGTTTCGGCAGTGCCACGCATATAACCCATATAGCAATATACTACCAGTGCGACAACTGCCAAAATCATGAGCAGGGTCTTCATGCTCTTTTTCTTAGAGAAGTTGCTGGAGAATGAACAGGCTGCCACAGCCAGCATGATGATATATTGGACAATAGTGACGGACACGGGAAAGGTGTCGGTGCTTCCACCCCAGTAGGTTGCCGAGTCGGCGGGGTTAAGCGTCAAGTTGCACTGCAGCATGTTAACGGCATATTTCTGGAAGGGGAAAATTGCGCTATAGTAGAGGACACATAGCAGAGCCACCAGCCAGAACCCAAGGCTGGAAATAATCTTGCCAATATCTTTGATTTTGAAAGGCTCGTCTGATGCCTCAGCCTCACCAGTTTGGGCATCAAGTTTCTTGTCCATAAAGAAGTATGTGATGAACATAATGAGTGCGATACAGAGCAACACCACTCCAAATGCTACCGAACGGCTCACGTTGACTTCGCCACCCAATTTGGCAAAATAGGGGCTGAAAATCATGCAGGTGGCAACGCCTAGACGAGCCAAAGCCATCTCGCTACCCATAGCCAATGCGGTCTCACGACCCTTGAACCACTTTACTATACCGCGACTCACGGTGATACCAGCCATCTCACAGCCGCAGCCGAAGATCATAAATCCGAGGGCCGCCAACTTGGCAGAAGCAGGCATGGTGGAATTAATGGAAACAAACTGCATCGTGCTTTCGTCAAACTTGACAGAGTTGATAGTCTTCTCAACCCCGTCAACAACCACCTTCCAGTATTCACCATAGAAGGGGGCAACACCAATCTCATCGAAGAGAGGTATGTATTTCAGATGGTTGGTAAACCATGCCTCTAGCCCTGTCCCGATAAAGGAAGGGCTTATAGCAAAATACTTGATTAGACCACCTACTAACATAACCGCACCAGAGAGCACAGCAGTGAAGCGCACTCCCATCTTGTCGAGGATAATTCCTGCAAAGATGAGGAAGAACACAAAGACGTTGAGGAACACCTCGGATCCCTGCATAGTGCCGAAAGCCAGGCTATCCCAACCGCGGGTATCCTGCATCAGGTCCTTGATGGGCGACAGGATGTCCATAAAAATGTAGCTGCAGAACATGGCCAACGCCAACAGCAGCAAGGCAATCCAGCGCATGGCGGCGCTGTCGCGGAGAGTTTTAACTGTTTCTGTCATAGTATAACTAATTTTAAAATTGTGTTTTTTTCTCAAATGAGGTTGCAAAGATACGAATAATTTTTGTATTTTTGCAAATCCAAACAAACAATTCTTAAAATTTAATGAATATACACCCCGACACCCTACCCTTTTTCGACGACCTGTTGGCAAACAACAACCGCGACTGGTTCAACGACAACAAGTCGCGCTGGACGGCCATCCGCGACCAGTTTATCGAATTCACTCAGGCCCTAATCGACGTTATGACACCGCTCGACCCCGCCTTGGGCAACCTGCAGGCCAAGCAATGCGTCTACCGCATCTATCGCGACCTCCGTTTCACCACCGACAAACGTCCCTACAAGACCCACATCGCCTGCTTCCTCCCCGTCGGCGGCGACCGCACGCAGTGCGTGCCCGGCTACTACCTCCAACTCGGACAGGGCGACTACGGTCTCGACGGGGGCTGCTCACTCGGCGGCGGCATCTTCATGCCCTCGCCCGCACAGCTCGCCGCCATACGGCAGGAGATATTCTATTGCACCGACGAGTTTAAGGCCATCCTCGCCCAAAAGGACTACCACCGCTACTACGGCGACAGTTTCTTCACCAGCCGCAAACTCAGCCGCCCTCCCAAAGGCTACCCCGCCGACTGGCCCGACATCGACCTGCTCAAATACCGCGACTACTGCAGCATGCACACCATGCCCAAACAACTCATTGGCACCGACCAGTTCTTCGACCATGTCGTCAAAGTGTGGCGTGCCACCGTCCCCCTCAACCGCTTTATCGAACGTGCCCTTGACCTTGCCTAACCCCCCATTTATCAAATGCTAGCACTCGTCACTGGAGCCACCTCAGGCATGGGCCTCGAATACTGCCGACAGCTCGCCCAGCGCGGGCACCACCTCGTCATGGTTTCTAACCAGCGGGAGTTGCTTGACACCCTGCCCGCCCAACTCAGCCAGCAATACAACGTCCGCGCCACCGGCCGCTACCAAGACCTCGCCGCCCCCGACGCCGCGCAACGACTCTACGACTACTGCCGCCAGCAAGGCCTGCAGGTAGACATCCTCGTCAACAACGCCGGCATGTTCTTCTTCCACGAGCTCACCCCCGACTATGCCGACCGTTCCGAAGCCATGCTTGCCCTCCACATGCTCACCCCCACCCGCCTCTGTGCCCTCTTTGGCGAGGACATGAAACGCCGCCGCCGGGGCTACATACTCAACGTCTCCAGCCTCACCGCCCAAATCCCCGCCCCGGGCATCACCCTCTACGCCGCCACCAAGGCCTACCTCAAGAGCTACTCCAAGTCGCTCTACTTCGAGATGCGCCCCTATGGCGTGGGGGTAACCACCGTCCTGCCCGCCGCTGTGGCCACCCCCCTCTACCGCCTCAACCCCAAGACCCAGACCCTCCTCACCCGCCTCGGCATCATCCGCACCCCCCAGTGGCTTGTCCGCCGTGCCCTACGCGGCATGTTCCGCCACCGCCACTACGTCAAGCCCGGAATAATGAACTACCTCGTCCCCCCATTGGTCAAACTCCTCCCCAACCGCCTCGAAACCCGCATTTGGCAAAAACTGAAACTCAAGCAATCAAGCATTCAAACCTCCAAACAATAGCCCATGATTATCATCGTCACAGGAGCCACCGGGGCCATCGGCTCCGCCGCCGTCACCCAACTCCGCGCCCTCGGCCACACCGTCATCGGCACCTCCCGCCGGGCCGAACATGAGGGCTTCCGCCCGCTCGACATCAGCTCGCCCGCCTCCGTCGAGTCATTCGTCCAAGGCCTCGAAGCCGACCACATCCGCATCGACGGCCTCCTCAACAACGCCGGCACCCAGCTCCCCACCTACCAAACCACTCCCGAAGGATTCGAGCGCGTCACCGCCACCAACTACCTCGGCACCTATCTCCTCACCCGTCGGCTGCTGCCGTTGATGAACCCCGGCGCACATGTGGTCAGCACCGTATCGCTCTCGTGCTATGTGTCGCACCTCGACAAGACGTTTTTCCAACACTCGCCCGACAGCTACAGCCAGATAGGCTCCTACGCCAACAGCAAGATGGCCGTCATGCTCTTTGCCGAAGAGCTGCACCGCCGCCACGGCGACCGCCTCGCCGTCCACGTCACCGACCCCGGCATTGTCGACAGCCGCATGATACACCTCGACCGCTGGTTCGACCCGCTCGCCGACCTCATCTTCCGCCCCCTCTGCAAGACTCCCGCACAGGGAGCAAAACCCGCCGTCAACGCCCTTCTGCACCCCGCCGGGGAGGCGGCCCCCCTCCTCCTCTTCCGTGGCAACCGCCACCGCTCAGTCCCCCGCCGCTGGCTTCGTCCCGAAATGGCACGCTGGTTCTGGGACGAGACCGAACGCCTGCTGAACCTTTAAACGCCCTCACAACCATCATATTACCGACCTTCCCCAACCCACAGTTCACCTCCATTCCCCTCCGTCTCTGCCCCACCGCTACCCTATCGTTCAGGGCTCGATTACGTATCCTTTTCCTTTCCCCGAGCGGAAAACTATACATCACATAGTTATTAATCAACGAGATACGGCAAAGAGCTACCTAAAACTGCAAATGCCACCAAAAAAAGATGCCCGACCGATGGTCGGGCATCTTTTATTCAAGAATCTAATCAAAAAGACTAGTTGAGCTTGTAGCGGATACCAAGAGCACCTGCCCAGCCGAAGTGGTTGACGCACTCTTTAGGCAACACGAATTCGTACTCGGGACGTACATCAAGAGTAATCTGGAAGGGGAAGTCGGCGAAATTGGCTTCGAGACCAAGCTGAAGGGCAACAGCAACACCAACACCGTGGTTCTTGCAGAAGCTCACCTTGGCACCGGGACCGGCAAACCAACCCAGCCAGTCGGTGATGCCACCCTTCCACTGGTAGACACCTGCCAGGTAGAAGTAGTCGAGACCAGGAAGTCTGGCACCCAGGTCGAACTCGGCACGGTTGGAACCGAGACCCTTCTGATAGGAGATTTCTGCGCCGTAGTCGGAACCGCCACCGAAACGAAGACCGATAG
>CAZTVH010000187.1:0-4922 GCA_964616965.1 uncultured Bacteroidaceae bacterium
ACTGCCAACTATCACAATGAAAAACTGCCAACTGGCACAATGAAAAGTTGCCAACTGGCATAATAAAAAATGTTTGTATATCAAAAAAATATCGTATTTTTGCATTGTGAATTATTGATGCAATAATATGGATAATATTGACGGCTACAGAAATAGGGTTGCAGACCAATTGTTGCAGGATCAATTAGAGGCTGCGGGAGTGGTGCTGGTGCAAGGGGCAAAGATACAACCTTTTTTATGACAGGCCTGTAAGCCGTACAAACCCTAAGGAAAAGTAATATTTCTACACATAAAACGACCAAAAATCGCCAAGTATCCTCCCCGGAGTTGTTATGTCAATTGCTCAATGATGTCGTCAGGGTATAGGCATCCGTCGGGAGTGCCGCTCTTGGGCTTTTCTTTGAGGAACAGGAGGGGTAGGACTCTGCGGCCACGGAGGAAGGGCAGTTGGGTGGCTCGCTGAAGTAAGGAGGAGCGCAGTTGGTCGACATTCTCTCTGTCGCTCCACTTGCATTCTCCAACCAACACGGTGCTGCCGTCATCGGATTCGGAAACGACATCTAGTTCAATGGCGTTGTTCCGCCCAACGGTGCCCCACCAACGGTTTGCGGGTCGGAAGGTCATGCCTTCGATAGTCATCAACGGTACTGCCTGTCGGCAAAGGTGTTCCCACATGTTTGCCACATAATTGGACAGGCTTGATTCCAGCATGTCTCTCAGACGTTCTTGTCGGCGGAATTCAATCAGGGAACGGTTGGGTGTGACGTAATGAAAGTAGAAGTTGAGAAAAGGGTCGGCAATTTTGTAGAGGCTGCGTTTGCTGTTTTTGGGCAATTCGGCGTAGGGCAGTTCGCGTTGTAGATAGCCGTAGGAGATTAACCGGCTTATGGGGGTTGTGAGGCTGGTGGCAGGCCGCTCGAGACGTGCGGCAATTTCGGATAGTCGGTTGCAGCCGTTGCCTACAAGAGATAGAATGGAGGATGAGAGTTCGAGGTCGCGCATCTCGTCTAAGAATAGTCGTGACGGTTCGTCGTAAAGCAGGCCGTCGCTGTTGAGTACCTCTTCCATTACAGCCTCGATTAAAGAGTCATGACGTAAACGAATCTCCCAGTAGCGTGGTACACCGCCCCATATAGCGTATTCTTCAACGGCCTTGACGCTGTCGATGTTTAAGGCCTGTTGGATGTAGTGTGGCATCAATGGGAGTATATTTATCACTTCGTCGGCACGCCCATATAGTGGCGAACCACTGTCGAGAATAGCAGTGTTCATCATCTGCTGCGACGAACCACATAGAATGATGTCGAACTTTAGCTGGCGAGTGTCGATTAGTCGCTGTAGCACAGAGGGCAGTGTGGGCTCGCTTCTGACGAGGTAGGGGAACTCGTCGATGCAGACAACTCTTCGTTCGCTCATTCGGTCGTTGAGGCTTAGTAGAACGGTTTCCCAATTAGGATAGGTGGCACGGTTGAATCCATTGAAAATGAGGGATGCCTGATTTGAAAAGAGTTCAATCTGATGGGTGGAGTCGGTTCTGTCGGCATGGTAATAAATGTCTTTATTCTCGTTGAGCATGTGTGTGAACAGACGCGATTTGCCACACCTACGTCGACCGTATAGCACTATAAGTTGCGGGGAGTCCCTACTAAGAGCTTTTTGTATTTTTGATTGCTCTCTGTGGCGGTCGAGAAATGGAATTAGAGTATTGTTCATGTCGTTGTTTTTCTGCCATAACGGAAAATGTGTGTAAATATTATGTTCTTGGAACATTATTTTTCTGAAACATAATCTTTGTCACTTCCTTTTTGACCTAAAAGGGCTCTGGGGAGTGCTATTCCTCGTTTCCATGTAAATAAATCTTATTTAATAAAAACAAAACGTTCTCTAATCAAATTATTTTGTGTAAATTTGCACGTTATAATATAAATTGATGAATAGGCGTATTTTGTTATTGTTCATGGCGTTGTATGCGACGGTGATGGGTTGTCGCGAGAGTGCGTATGCCCAAGTGGTGACTGACTCGAACTGGACTGAGAGGGTGAAGACGGTGACGCTGTACAGGAACGGCGTGGAGCTGGAGCCGCCGGTGCTGGTGCTGGGGATCGAGGACAGGCTGTTGCTGCGTTTTGACGTGATGGGTGCGGAGACGGACAACTATCGTTATCGCATACAGCATTGCGACAGCCACTGGCAGGTGGACGATATAGAACCCAACGAGTTTATCAGTGGATTTGAGGAGGGTGCTATTGAGAACTACAGCAGTTCGTTTACCACGCTGACGGACTATGTGCATTACTATCAATATATCCCATCGCAGTACGGGCGGCTGTTGCTGTCGGGCAACTATGTGTTGACGGTGGTGCCACAGGACTATCCAGACAGTGTGCTGTTGACGCGCAGGTTTTGCGTGACAGAGGGCTCGGTGAAGGCGGAGGCGGAGGTGGCGGTACCATACGACAATGTGTCGATATTTCAGCGGCGAGAGGTGGATGTGACGGTGGCTGCCAACCGTGATTATCAAGGATTGTTATTGCCGCCGCAGTTGAACCCGGCCTATTATCGTGTGGTGGTGCAGCAGAACGGCCGGATAGACAATATGCGCGAGCTGGAGTTCAGCGGCTACGACCGAGGGGCGCTCTGCTACCGTAACCGCAAAGCGAACGTGTTTTGGGGAGGGAACAGCTTCCGATATTTCGACCTCAGCAATATTCGTACGCCGATGTACAATGTGTACCACATAGAAGAATATGGTGGGGAGTGGTTTGCGTTGCTGAAGCCGTTGGAGGATAGGTCGAAGGGACACTATGTAACGGAAAAGACTCTGAATGGGGGAATGAAGGTGAATGTTTGGGATCGCAACAACAAACAGACCGAAGCTGACTATGTGCAGGTGAATTTCACCCTGCCGATGGAGTTCCCGTATATGAACGGGAATGTGTATGTGGTGGGCGATTTGACCCAATGGCAGATGGATGAGCACAGCCGCATGGAGTATAGGCCAGAGAGGAAGGCCTACACGTTGCGCCTGCAGTTGAAACAGGGGTACTATGCCTACCAGTTGCTGTTTGTCCCCAAGGGGGAAAGGGAAGGGCTGACCGCCACGCTGGAGGGCGATCATTATGAGACACCGAACAGATATACGGTGTATGTCTATTATCGCGCCCCTGGCGACAGGTATGACCGCCTAGTAGAGGTAAGAAGGGTTGATAGAGTTGATTAGAATGAAGAAAAAGATAACACATTACACATGAAAAGATATTTAATCGTTTTTGTTATATGCAATTTAATTAGTTTGGGGGCATGGGCCGCCCCAGTGAAATACATGCCGGTGATGCGGGTGCAGCCTAAAGGCGACACGTTACACTGCTATGTGTCGGGCGATGAGTTTTTCCACCGCCTGCACGATGCCGAGGGGTATACGATAGTGCTTGACCCTGAGTCGGGCGAATATGTGTATGCCACGCTGAGTGACGGGCTGCTGCAGCCGACGGGATATGTGCCGGGCAGTGTGAATCCCGCCAGTGTGGGGTTGGAGCCTAACCTGATGCCTTCGGGCAGCGAGTTGAGGAGGCTGCATAAGCTGTGGGAGGTGCCGGCGGAGTATGTCCCTGCCGCACCGAAGACCAGCGGCGCAAACCACGGGGAGCTGAATAACATTGTCATCTTTATCCGCTTTGCCGACGATACGGTGTTTTCCACCACTACGATTGGTGCGATAGACAGCAAGTTTAACGACAGCACGGTAGGTGCGTCGTCGATGTATAACTATTTTAAGAAGACGAGCTACAATAAGCTGCATGTGAGAACGTACTATTACCCTGTGCCGAGTGGCAGCACGGTGTTGTCGTACCAGGACATTCATCCGCGGAGTTACTACCAGCCCTATAGTGCGACCAATGTGCTTGGCTATGTGTCGGATTCGGACAGCAGGATGCGCGAGTTTACCTTGCTGGAGAATGCGGTGAATTGGATTAATGCCAGCAGTCCTGTCGCCACGTCGCTGGATTTGGATGTGGATAACGACGGGCTGGTGGACAATGTGTGCTTTGTGCTGAGTGGCACCTACACGGGATGGGGCGACTTGCTGTGGCCGCACAAGTGGAGTTTGTATGACCGCTATGTGTATATCAACGGCAAGCGGGTGTATACCTTTAATCTACAGCTGGAGGGCTCGGGTGAGCATTACTTCGGGGTGAGCACGCTGTGCCATGAGATGACGCACACGCTGGGAGCTCCCGACTTATATCACTACTATGACGATGAAGTGACGCCTGGCGGCAGCTGGGACTTGATGTGCTCCAACATGACACCGCCGCAGCAGAGCAATTCGCTGTTTAAATATAAGTATCTGAACTGGTTTGACAGTATTCCCGAATTGACGGATTCGGGCAGCTATACGTTGCACTCGTTGGCGACGGGGCCGAACCATGCCTATAAGATAGCGTCGGCAGGTCGGCAGCAGTGGTATATCTTGGAGTACCGCAATTATGCCGACACCTTCGACTCGTCGATACCGGGCCGCGGGCTGCTGGTGTGGCGCTACAATGCGAGCGGCGATGCTGACAATGCCGACTTCGACTTTTACAACATACCCCATGAGCTGTGGCTGTTCCGCCCCAATAGCGCGTCGGACGCGGTGAACGGGAATGTGGCGAATGCGGCATTTGGAGTGTATGGACGTAATACGTTTGACGTGTCGTCGAATCCCCATCCATATCTGTGTGACGGGACGCCCGACTCGTCGTTCAGCCTCACCAACATCCAATTGAGCTTGGACAACAGCTCGGTTTCGTTCACCTTTACACCGCATTCGGGAGATTGGTGTAGCAGCGTGGCGGGGATTCCTGTGGTGCAGGATTTTGAGAGTGGCGATGAGGGTTGTTGGATGTCGGAGAGCGTAAGCGACCAAAACAGTTACTGGC
>CAZTVH010000188.1:0-4850 GCA_964616965.1 uncultured Bacteroidaceae bacterium
GCCTCTGCCACACCCACGGCGAGTCCTACAACCAGTGGGCACTCACACAAGGCGCTGTCATGATGGTGGGCAACATGGCTGTTGAGAGTTCTACCTCCAGCCGCAAGCTCTACTATTGGGAAATCTACCATCTGATGGGCGACCCCTCGGTGATGCCCTACCTCACTCAGGCTCCGTTGATGACTGTCTCTGCTCCTTCGGTACTGGCCAGTGGTACCAACTCTCTCACTGTTTCCGCTGTCCCTTACGCCTATGTGGCACTCACCGACACACTGACCCACTCCCTTGTCACCTGTGCCTATGCCGACAACACTGGTAATGTTGTCCTATCCCTGCCGGCAACCCTGCCTGTAGGAGGTTATGAACTGGCCGCCTCGGCCCAGCAATACCGCACCACTTTTACCCCTGTGTCGATTATCAGCCCGAGCGGAGCCTACCCTGTAGTGGGTAACGTCACGGCACTTATGCCGTTGGATGCAGGCGATACCGTTTCAATAGCTCTCAGCCTGGTCAATCTGGGCGACACTACGGCCTTCAATGTCGCACCTTACATCGCCCTGTCCGACACCACTGCCCTTACCCTCTTCCCGACAAGCATTCCTATTGACAGCCTGCCCGCTGGCGATACTGTCATCCTCACATGGCAAGCCGTTGTTGGGTCGACTGTGTCCGATGGTACGGTGGTCACTCTTTCCACCGCTACCCTTTGGAATGGAAGCAGCACGCCCAATACCGCCATCCACTATCTGACTCTTAACGCCCCCAACATCCTCTTCGACATCCATGTCGGCAATGGCAGCATACTTCCCGGCACAAATGCGACGCTTACAGCCACCCTTGCCAACTTCGGCCATGCCACCCTCAACCCCGACCATCTCATACTCTCTTCGCCCACGCAGCTGCTTACCGTAGGTTTGGGCACTGCCGACACCTCGTTGCTATTCTCTTTGGCACCTGACAGCATTATGGAATTGTCTTTCCCCCTCTATGCCAACAGTCTGCTTCCGACCGGTATTGAGGTGCCTCTCACGCTCACTTTCACATCGACTCAATCACACATCAACACAACATACCCCCTTTATGTAGGGAACAATCCGTTTGAGACATTCGAGGGCGGTGTCTATCATACCTCTGGATGGATACAGGGCACCTATCCCTGGACAATCACCAACGCTGGTGCCTATGCTGGTTCTTTCTGCCTGCGCTCCACCTCAGGTCTCGCCAACAACCAGACGGCTGAAGTCAGCATCCCCGTCACCCTTACCGCCCCTGATAGCATCAGTTTCTACTATAAGGTGTCGTCGGAAGCCAACTACGACAAGTTCCACTTCTACATCGACAATACCGACCTCGTCGTTGAGTCGGGCGAAGTGGCGTGGACCCGTGCCGCCTTCACTGTCCCTGCCGGAAGTCACACACTTAGGTTTACTTACGCCAAAGATGTCAGCGTGACCAGTAACAGCGACTGTGCTTGGATTGACAACATCATGCTACCCCACCAGTCAAGCCCCGTTGCCTTCCACACCGACGACCTCTGTGCAGGCAGCCAGTATGTCATCTATGGTGACACAATAAACACCGCCGAATCTGGTACAGGCACCCATGTCGTTTCCCTTGCCAACGATACCGTGCTGCTGGTCGACTACACCATCCATCCCACCTACAACACCATCGACAGCCTAGTCGCCTGCGACAGCCTCACCTGGCACGACAGCACCTATACAGCCTCCACTCTCAATTCTCAATTCTCAATTCGTTCGGCTGCGACTCCACCGTCACGCTCCACCTCACCATTCACCCATCTTATACTACCGAACAGACTGTTGATGCTTGCGACTCCCTTTATTGGAATAACGTCCGATACACCACCTCGACCGACATAGTCGAACAGCTGGCTACCACCGATGGCTGCGACTCCACTTCCATACTCCACCTCGACATCCACCCTTCCTACAATAATAGAGACACTATTGTCGACTGCGACTCGCTCTATTGGAATGGACAGCTCTACACTTCCTCCACCGTCGCATCCGAGAGTCTAACAACTATCTACGGCTGCGATTCCATCATGCGCCATCACCTCGTGGTCAATCACTCGGTCCTGAACATCATCTTCGACACCACCACCTCCGAAACCTATACATGGAACGACTCTGTCTACACCTCCTCAGGCACTTACATGCAAGTCTTCTCCACCGAGCAAGGCTGTGACAGCATCGTCATGCTGATGCTGACCATCGTCCACGGCGGCCATCAAGGCATAGAGAACCATTCTACTATAGAGACAGTCAAGGTCTATCCCAACCCCACCAACGGATGGTTCACCGTTAATGCCGACGGTTTGTTGAGGGTCGATGTGCTCGACAATGCGGGTCGCTTGGTGGAGACTTTCTCCGACACTAACCAATTCGACCTTTCGCGCTTGCCGGCAGGTAACTATTTGCTGCGTATCAAGCTGCAGAGCGGTTTTGTCACCTGCCGGATTATCAAGCAGTGATAGAAATCCATTTCGTACACCATCAGCCCTCGTGTGAATTGTCTGACTATAACCAGGTAAACGGTGGTAAAATTGCGGCTTTTTCGGTTGTATCCGAAAATATTTGTATATTTGCATCGTAATTCAGGTTATATTCTATGGTAGTAAGAGAGCAATATATTAAGAAAATCCAGCCGTTTATGGATAAGCCTGTGGTGAAGGTCATCACGGGAATTAGACGCAGTGGAAAGTCGGAATTGATGAAAATGCTGCAAGGCATGTTGATAGAGAGGGGGGTGCGACAGGAGCAGATAGTGTATATCAATTATGAGAGCTTGCGGTGGGAGCAGTACCGCGACTATCGGTCGTTGTATAACTATGTGGATGAGGCGCGTTCTAAACTGAACGGGCAGCGCATTTATGTGTTCGTTGACGAAATTCAGGAGGTGGAGGAGTGGGAACGTGCCGTGAATTCGATGCTGGCGGACTGGGATGCAGATATTTATATTACGGGTTCTAACTCGAGGTTGTTGTCGTCGGAGTTGGCATCCTATTTGGCAGGACGGTATGTGGAATGTGTGGTGTACCCCTTGTCGTATGGTGAGTTTCTGAAGTTCCATGACTATAGTTTGGAGAGTCCGGAAAGTAGGTTGGCATACTTCGATCAGTATCTGCGACAGGGTGGTTTTCCTGCTTTCCATGTTGCACCATTCGAGACGGACACGATATATCAGATGGTGCAGGACATCTATGCCTCGGTGCTGCTGCGTGATACGGTGCAACGATTCCGCATACGGAATATCGATATGCTGGACAGACTGGTGCAATTCTTGTTCGACAACATTGGCAATACGTTCAGCGCCAAAAGTATCACGGCCTATTTGAAAAACCAGAAGCGGGCAATTGACGCTGAGACGTTGTACAATTACTTGCAGGCGTTGGAATCGTCTTTTATTATCAGCAAGGTGCAGCGGTATGATACGAAGGGGAAAGAGTTGTTGCAGACGGGTGAGAAGTATTATGTGGCCGACCTGTCGCTCATCTATGCCCGTCGGGGGTATGCGCCAGAACTGGTTGCAGGGATGCTGGAGAACTTGGTATATGTAGAGTTGCTGAGGCGGGGCTATCGGGTTTATGTCGGGAAACAAGGAAAGGCGGAAGTGGACTTTATCGGCGTGAGACAAGAAGAGACGGTCTATGTGCAAGTGTGTGAGAGCATGGACTCCGACGCCACCCGCGAGAGGGAGTTGAAGCCCTTGCGAGAAATCAAGGACAACTATCCCAAATACATCGTCCTCGGCACCCCAAGCGGTGCAGGGAACATCGAAGGCATCCAGTGTCGCTACATCGGTGACTTCCTGCTGGAACAGTAAAGGGTCCATCTCAGAGTTTATAGAATACTAAGGAGTATGTAAAACAAAAGTTGGATGACGATAGTACCGCAGTAGACGGTTTTTGTTTGGCGAAAGGGCAATAAAAAAGGAATTATGGCGTTATGATAACATAAAACAATAAAGAAAGATAGGATTATGGCAACAATGACAATATCATATGATGGGCGCAACCGAGCCGCGCGTGCAGTTGTCGAAATGTTGCGGTCGCTCGACTTCATACACATTACCGAGCCGAAGAATAAGACGCTCGCTTCGGTTGACCGCTCGCTGGCAGAGTTTGAGCGCGGTGAGACCACCGTCTGTGACACTTTCGAGGAGTACTTGAAAAGCATCGAGGCATGAAGTACCGCATCGAGTATTCCACCACCTTCAAAAGGTCGTATAAGTTGGCGAAGAAGCGTGGGCTTCCGATGGACGAGTTGAACGGTGTGGTGCGGATGTTGGCCGAGGGGCGCAAGTTAGCCGCCAAGTTCCACGACCATCAGCTTGTGGGTCGTTACAAGGGCTGTCGCGAGTGCCACATCCAACCCGACTGGCTGCTCATATACCGCATAAAGGAACGTCTCGAAATCCTCAACCTCGTCGATACAGGCACTCATTCTGACTTGTTTGGAATGTAATGGTGTAAGAAGAATCAGAAAGCCTTAACTCAAATCTATAATGACCGATTGGTGTTAAAAACAATTTTCCTCCTTTAAGACATGAGGTTTTCTATCTGATTTCTTTCAATGTCTGGTTTCTCCAAGCGGATAAAAATATTTTTGGTCATTCCACTTTGCAAATTGAAACGCTCAAAAGAGTATGGCAAATAAAATAATTGTACAGGACACGCCGATTACTGTAATCAAACAGGGAACGGAGGACTATATCTGTCTCACGGATATGCTGCAAGCAAAAGATGGTGATTTCTTTGTCACCGACTGGCTGCGCAACCGCAATACGCTGGAGTACATCGGCATTTGGGAGAAAGTATACAACCC
>CAZTVH010000189.1:0-4775 GCA_964616965.1 uncultured Bacteroidaceae bacterium
CATGTTTCTTACCCGTTTCAATGGATTAACTGAAACTTGGGATGGCACATTCAAGGGCAAGCCATGCCCTACAGGCGCATACGTATACAAAGTCACATACCACACCCTTTCTGAACCCTTCGCAACTAAGACTGCTGTCGGAACGGTTGTTCTGCTAAGATAGCATGGATTTCATCTTATAGTTTAAAACCCGAAACCTCACTAATCACAATTCAAATCAAGTCCCCCTTGAAAGTAATCTTGCGGTTCTGCTCCTCGCCTTCGACGATGTGGACTTTTATGCCGGGGAGGTAGCGGCGCACCACACCGCAGTCGTCGGTGGCATGGAACTGGGGGTCTTGCAGGGCCCTCTGGTAGGCATCGCGTATCAGCGGCAGCCGGAACGCCTGCGGGGTCTGCGCACGCCACATGGTGCTGCGTTCGGGTATGCGGACAATGAATTTCGACAGCTGTGGGTCGAAATCCTGACGCACCTCCCACACCGTGTCGGTCGAGGGGATGCCCACGCCCACCGCCTCGTGCCGTTTCAAGGCCTCCACCACCCTCGCCACAATGGCCTGCGACACAAAGGGGCGGGCCGCGTCGTGCAGTATCAGGTTGGTGTCGTCGGGGCTGTCGATATAGGCCGCGATGGCGTTGAGGCTCGACATATAGCGTTCCGTCCCACCCTCTATCAGGCGTTTCACCTTCGTCCAACTGTTCTTTGCCACCACTCCGCGCATATATTCCATCCAGTCGGGATGCACCACCACTGCCACCTCGTCGATGCCCGCTGCCTGGTCGAAAGCGTCCACACTGCGCTCTATCACCGACCGCCCGTCGAGGTCAAGAAACTGCTTGGGCTTCTCGCCTCCGAAACGGGAGCCTGTCCCCCCTGCCAATACGACTGCTATGTTCATAATATAAGGTAAAAGGTAAAAACTAAAAACTAAAAATTGCTGCCGCACCGACGTATGTCCACCGGACATCCTTAATCCTCTTTAGAGGGGTGGTCGAAGACCAGGGTATGCTCATTTTCAATTTTCAATTTTCGAAGTTTTCAATTCTCAATTTTATTCATACATCTCCTGTACCAACCGCACGGAGAGTCCTATGTTCTTGGCCGAAGAGCTGGCGCGTGGCACAAAGGTGTCCACTACCACACAGAGGGCCTCTGCCTGTTTCTTGTCGTTGGGCGATGCCGTCCAATAGTGGCACACCGAGGCATTGCCCACCGCGTCGGTGCCCACACGCCTCGTCTCGCTAGGCAGAAACACCGCACCCGCCTCCTCCAGCAACGCCCACTTCTCGGCGGTGTACCAATTGATATAGTCCTCCTTGGGACCGGGTTTCACATACACCCCTTTGGGGCATTTCCAATTGTCGGGCAACAGCACCAACCCATACACCTTGCCCACATACGCCAGCGCATACAGCCTGCGGGCACGGGGGCGCTTGGCCAGCAGATAGGTCCATTCGTCCATCGTCAAAGTGCGCCAAATCTTAGCCCCGTTGGTAGGCAGGCCGCAATAGAAGCCCCAGTCGGCAAAGGTATACTCGTTGGGGTCGAGCGAATAGTTGGTCGGCTGCAAGGCCGTGCCCCACCCGAAAAGGTCTATCCAACCCTTGTAACGCTCGTTGCCATAGAACGGCTTCCACCCAATCACCTCGGTCTGCTCCGCCGCAAAACGGCACAAACGGGTGCTAGGCTGGTACTGCAAGTTGCCTGTCGAAAAACGCACCTTCATGGTGGGGCTGACAGAGAAAAGTCCGCCACACTTGCCCACTGCGGCAGTGTCGGTGGCCGCCTCTTGCGCCGACACTGTCAGCGACGCTAAGGCAAAGAAAAGAATCAATATCTTACGCATAAAAAATCACTTTATTTATTTCTTACCTTGACTATTGCCGCATAGATGGCTGCAGCAGCCAGCACTACCGACAGCTGCACCGCCACCGGCGTACTCACCAGCACGGCGGGGGCCAGCAGCAAGGCCTTGAGCAGGTAGTACAACACCTTGCCCGCCAGCATCGCCAGCAACATAGCTCCCAGCGTTCCAACAAAACGGGCATTCCAAGCCTGCAGCATTCCGCTCACCAGCACCACCGTCGAATACTCGGCCACCATGCAGAGCGCTTTTAACGGCGAGTGCATCCCCACGGCCAACATCGAAACCACTGGCAGAAGCACCGCCAGCAAATATGCGTTGCGTCGGTCGTGCACCAACAACATGCCGGCTAGCAGCACCAGCAACATGGGGTTGAGTTGATAAAGCGGCCAGGCCACCAAATGCGAAAATGTTGGTATACAGCAAGCCACCGTCAGCAAAACGGCATCAATGGCGGCCACGCGCCATAGCGATTGGTCTTTTACAGTTGTATTGTTCATATGGGTCGTATTGGGTCAATATTGAATTGCAAAAATACAAAAAAAAAATCATATAGCAAGTTTTTCTGTTTTTCGCCCCTCCCAGTTGAAAGTTGAAAGTTGAAAGTTGAAAGTTTTAGTTTTTAGTTTTTACTTTTTAGTTTTAAAAAGAAAGGTTGAGCCCCGACTACCCCACTCTGCACTCCTTGGCTCGCCTGCTGTGTGGTAGGCGAAACCCTTGCTACTCAGTGTCCGCCACGCTGCCGTCCTCCATTTCCCGCTCCCTCTCCGCCCGACCGCCGCTCCTTCTCCGCTCCAGGGAGCGGAGAAGGAAAGTTGAAAGTTGGAAGTTGGAAGCTTATTACGTTGGAAGTTTTTAGTCTTTAGTTTAAAAAATTTTGTGTATTTTTGCAGATTATCTAATTACATGGTTATATGAAAAAGTTACTGAAATTCATTCTGATATTGTTGGGATGCGTGGCAGGGTTGCTGCTTCTGACGGTGACGGTGGGCAGCCTGTTTGGCGGCTGTGCCACGAAAAATTATGTGAACAACCACTCCAACGACCTCATTGGGCGGCGCGCCCATGTGGAGCATGTGGGCGTGAACCTGTTCACCGGACGCGTGTCTATCCACGACTTGGAGGTGAAGGAGGACGACGGCGAGACGTGGTTTGCCAGTTTCGACACGCTGGATGTGTCGGTGTCGCTGCTGCGGCTGCTGGGCAAGCGGGTGCAGGTACGCCACCTGACATTGGCGGGGCTGGATGCCCACATCATTCAAGACAGCTCGTGGTTTAACTTCTCAAGCATCATCGACCGCTTCCGGGGCGACAGTCTGGAGGTGGAGGTGGACACGATGCCCAGCCAATGGGTGGTGAGCATGCACCGGATTCGCCTGTCGGAATGCGGGCTGCTCTATGAGGACCGTCCCCGCCGAAGCCACATCGGATTTCGCAACCTGAACCTACGGGTGCCCGACTTCACCGTAGGCGGCGGGGAGAGGACCGACGCCGACCTCGCCGTGGAGCTGGCCGACGGCGGAATGCTGACCGCCCGGACGGACTACGACGCCACGTCGGGCAATTTCAACCTGAACGTAAGCCTCGACGGCTTTGCCCTCGACCAGCTGAAACCCTATCTTGTAGACCTATCGCAGATTGAGACTATCGAGGGCAGCGTGGCCCTCGACCTGGCGGCCCAAGGCAACTTTGCCCACCTCATCGAGGCGGAGATAGCCGCCAAGGTGGGGTTGGACGGTGTGGACATCGTGGACAGCAGCCAGACCTCGGTGGCATCGCTAGGCCAATTGCGGCTGGATGTGGGCAAGATGGTTCTCAGCCAGCGTAGGTTCGACATAAACAGTTTTACGATTGACGGGCTGACGGCACGCTACGAGCTGTTTGCCGACAGCAGCAACACCTTCTCGCGACTGTTTGGGACCCAATCGGAGAATTCGGAAAGCAGGGAAAACACCGACGAGCCGGAGACGGCAGAAGAGACCGCGACTGTCGACACCCTGCCCACGCCGCCTCTGCAACTGAGGGTGGGGCACCTGGCCCTGACCAACATCAACTTCACCTATGCCGACCACACGATGCCGACGGACTTTGTGTTTCCGGTGACAGACCTCAGCGTGTCGGCAGAGAACGTGACCACCGCAGGGGACAACAACGCCCGCGTGCGTGCCAACCTGCCTGGCGGCGGCACCCTGGCAGTGGAGTGGAAGGGCAACATCAGCGACTGGAAACAGCACCAAGACCTGACGCTGACCATCAAGGGTCTGCACCTCTCTGACTTCAGCCCCTATATGGTGACGTACTTCGGAATGCCGTTCAGCGACGGCATCTTTGGCTTTACGAGCAGCAACACTATCGTGAAAAGCCAGTTGGAAGGGAAGAACCGCATAGACATTTACAAGCCCACCCTTGGCGAGAAGCAGGAGGGTGTGAAGCCCCGACTGAAACTGCCCGTGAAGGCGGCCCTGTATGTGCTGAAGGACAAGGACGGCAAGGTGTTGCTGGACGTGCCGGTGAAGGGCAACGTAGACAACCCCGAATTCAACTATATGAAGCTGGTGTGGAAGAGGCTGGGCAACCTGATTGTGAAGGTGGCCACCTCGCCCGCCCGCCTGCTTAAGGGCATGAAGGAGGACGGCGAGGAGCTGTTTGTCACCATCGACCCAGAGCAGGGCGACTTCACCTCCGAGCAACTCTATATGATAAATCAAGTGGCGGACATAGCCAAGAATGACGAGAAGGTGGTAATCAATTTCGAACTGCAGACACGCCCCACCACCGACGGCAAAGCGGCAGCGGTGGGCGAGGAACGTAACCACGCCTTGGCAGAGCACCTTGAAAAGCTGGGGGTGAGCAAGAAACAATACGACATCCACTCCGCCAAGCCCAGCGAGGAGGTGGCAGTGGAGGGAT
>CAZTVH010000190.1:0-4772 GCA_964616965.1 uncultured Bacteroidaceae bacterium
CCAACATCAACAGCCCTGACGATGAATATCTGCCTACTCTCACCGCCGACGGGAAAATGTTGATATTTGCCCGATATAACTGCCCCGCCATGACAGAGGACTTCTACGCCAGCCGACTGAAAGATGGCAAGTGGACCAAGGCAGTGCGCATGGCTGAACCACTGAACAGCGACGAGAACGAGGGAGCGGGCTGTATTTCACAGGACGGACGTATACTTTACTTCACCGCCTGCGGGCGAAAGGATGGTGCCGGACGGTGTGACCTGTATGTCTCCTACCGCAAGGCAGGGGGCTGGAGCCGTCCGCAGAACCTAGGCCCGGCCATCAACACCAGCGGGTGGGAGTCGCAACCCTGCCTTTCTATCGACGGTCAGACTCTCTATTTCGTCAGCGACCGCAGCGGTGGCTACGGTGGCATGGACATCTGGCGTAGTACCTTGGTGGAAGGACGATGGAGCAAGCCCGTGAATATGGGAGCGACCATCAACACCAGCGGTGATGAGAAGAGCCCCTTTGTGTCGTTCGACGACCAAAGACTCTATTTCTCCTCCAACGGACGTGTGGGCATGGGAGGACTGGACCTCTTTGTCAGCCGCCGCACTGGCGATACCACGTGGAGCGAGCCAGAGAACTTGGGCTACCCCATCAACACCCGTGGCGACGAGAGTTCGCTCATCGTTTCGCCCGACGGCAGCACCGCCATCTACGCTAGTGACGGCAGTCAAGGAGGACTAGACCTCTACACCTTTGCCCTGCCTGAAGCCGCCCGTCCCGAGCCGATTGAGTATAAGGAAGAAATCACCGAGGTAGCACCCGAACTGAAGGTGGGCGAGAGCATCACGCTGAAGAACGTGTTCTTTCAGACAGGCAAATACACCCTGCTCGACATCTCCATCGTGGAACTCGACAAGGTGGTGGAGATGATGCAGAGCCATCCCAGCCTGCGCATCGAACTAGGCGGACATACCGACAACGTGGGCAATGAGGCCTCAAACCAGAAGCTCTCGGAGCAGAGAGCCAAGGCAGTGTACGACTACTTGGTGGCACATGGCGTAGCCTCCGACCGCCTCAGCTACAAAGGCTATGGCCAGACTCAACCTGTGGCGGACAACAGCACTCCAGAAGGCCGCCGCCAAAACCGCCGCACCGTCTTCACTATCTTAGAAAAATAACCCTAGCAATACTAGTAATACTAGTGATACTAGAAAAAAAGAAATGATATGAAAAAGAAAGTAGTAGTCCTTACCGGTGCCGGCATCAGTGCCGAGAGCGGTATCAGCACCTTCCGCGACAGCGACGGACTGTGGGAGCAGTATCGTGTGGAGGATGTGGCAACCTACGATGCCTACCTCCGCAACCCCGAATTGGTGCTTAATTTCTATAACGAGCGTCGTCGACAACTGTTCCAAGTCAAACCCAACGAAGGTCACCGCCAGCTGGTGCGCCTCGAAGAGAAATACGACGTGCGCATCATCACGCAGAACATCGACAACCTGCACGAGCAGGCAGGCTCGACCCATGTCCTTCATCTGCATGGACTCCTGACCCAGGCACGTAGTGACCGCGACGACAACCTGATTGTCGACATCGGCGACCGCGACATCCACATCGGCGACAAAGCCCCCGACGGAGCCCAGTTGCGCCCCCACATCGTGTGGTTTGGCGAGGCAGTACCCAATATCGAACCCGCCGCCGAACTGTGCGAACAAGCCGATTACTTTATCGTCGTAGGCACCTCCATGAACGTCTATCCCGCCGCAGGCCTCATCCACTATGTGCCACGCAGCACCCCATGCTATCTGGTCGATCCCAAGGCAGTGCCTATCTCACGCCCCATCACCATCTTCCAAGAGAAGGCAGGCACAGGTGTCAAAAAAGTAGTTGACGAACTACTCAATCAACAATCTGAATAATCATCAATAAATCAAATATCACATGAAAAAAATCTTATCCTTTCTTCTGCTTTTCAGCAGCGTTGCCGTACTTAGCGTTCAGGCTCAAATCGGCTTTAAGTACAACGGTCACACCTATCAGAATGGCGACGACTTCGTAGTTGTCCTAGCACCCGATGCCGAACATTGCAACGGTATTAGTTTTGTTAATCAGGGTTACTCTGCTCTACAGAACATGACAGTCACTATGACTCCCATTGAGATGTCAGGCATCGATATATGGGGTCTCTGTGCTGGAGCCTATTGCCGGCAGGACTCTGTCAGCGATGCTTTCAACATCCCGCCTAGTGGTGAATATGCCGACTTCACCATGGACCTCACTATCGACGAGGCTGTAACGCAGCCTTATAGCGTATACAAAATGAAGGTCTCTAACAACAACGTTGCCTGTAGCGTGACAATCCGTTTCCAAGCCTACGCCGAAGGCATCAACGATGTGGCTTCCACAGCCCTCACCGCCTATCCCAACCCCGCTCAGGGTAATGTGAACATCCGCTACGATGTCAACCAGCCCTCTACCCTTGCCATCTATGACATGCAGGGTCGCGTGGTGCGCAGCATATCGGTCAGTGGTAGCGGCAACACTGTTGTCGACAACCTCGCTACCGGCATCTACACCTACGGCATCATGGGCAGCACCACCATGCAGAAACTGATTGTCAAATAATGTACGGGCGTACTCCTGTGTACGCCCACTGTTGTATCCCGACGTATGGGCGTACTCCCGTGTACGCCCTTTTTTGTCTTTCATGCGCCTCTACACCTTATGCAACAAATGTGGCAAACCCATCTACTTGAAGAGGGGTTACAATACTGCATTTGAAGTCAGAGAGCAACTCGGAGAGATTGTCACGCTCCATTGCCCGCATTGCGGTACGGCATCCCATCGCCCCTATACCTGTTTATGGAGCAAGACATGGGGGCCGTGGCTCACCGTAGGCATCCTTTCAGTCATCATTCTAAGCGCTGTGGTGTTGGTGGCACTATTGCAGCAGGCAGGAGCTAGCATCGGTGCGGTGATATGGATACCCTTTGCCGCCATGGCCGTTTATGCCCTGCTTGCCAAGCGCGAATCGGATGCCGTTGAACACTACAGACGCTCATGTGAAGAGGCACCCGCACCACGCCTCACTGCTGAAGCTGCAGCCGACTTCACCGACACAGAACTTGTCGACTGGTTCGACATAGAAGTATACGAAGACATCACCAACCCATTCGAGCAAGTCATCTACTACGCCACCTGCTTGAACTACGAGGAGGCACCCCGCTACTTCGAGTGGTACTATTATTACGAGGCCAACGAGCACGACACCCCCGACGACGGCACCCTGCTCTACGAAAGTCTCATCGCTGTGGGTGCCGCCCGCCACGCCGAGATAGCCCGTCAGGCTCGTGAGATATACCTGCAAAACAGAGATGAGATAGACCGCTGCGTCCGCAGCGTAACCCACGACGGCTACCAACTGCTGCTCTCTCTTAACCTCTTCGACAAACAGGACGATGCCGCCACCCAGGCTTACTACACCGAACCACTGCTTCCACTTATAGCAAAATACATCCGTGAACATATAGAACACTTGTAGCATGACCGAAGAATATATCGACTTAGGCATAGAACAACTCGACAACGACGATGCCGAGCGTGCCCTGCAATACTTCCAAGCCGCTTACGACCTGCAACCCGACAATGCCGAGGTTCTTTTCTACCTCGGGATAGCCTACAGCCGTTTGGAACAATATGAGGAGGCTGCACATTTTTACAAGCTCTCGCTGCACTACGAACCCGACTCTGCCGAAACATGGCTCAACCTCGCCAATCGTTATGATGACATGGGCCAGTACGACCAAGCGGAGGAGGCCTACCGCACTGCCTGCAATCTCGACCCCGACAACGACGACATCTATCTCGAATGGGGCATCTGCTACTACAATCAAGAGCGTTACAACGAGGCACTGGCCTGTTTCGAACATGCTGTACGTCTTAATGCCGACAATATTGATGCACTATGGCAACAGGGCGATGCGCTGGTGAAACTGGAGCAATATGAGGAGGCGGTCGAGATTGCCACCATCCTTTGTGAACGCGACCCCGACGATTGGCATGCATGGTACAACAAGGCTTGGTGTCTCGAAAAGTTGGAGCGTTACGAACAGGTCATCCCTGCGGCCAAAAAGGTAATCGCCCTCTGCCCCGACAATGAAGATGGCTACGAACTATTGGGGAATGCCCTTTTAGCACTAGAACGTTTCAAAGAAGCACTTGTCCAATATGAAAAGGCATTGAAATATTGCCCTACCTATTGGAGCGTATGGGCAAGCAAAGGCTTCTGCCTCCTCCGTTTGGAGCGTTATGCTGAAGCTCTCCCTTGCTATGAGACTGCCACACATGAAGTACCCGACGACCCTGAATGGTGGAACAGCCAAGGCTTCATCCTCCACAAGTTGGATCGCGACGAAGGAGCTCTTGTATGTTACGAAAAGGCATTGAGTCTCAATCCCGACTACACCTTTGCCATTAGCAATATGGCCGACCTTTATCTGGGTCGAAAAGACTATGCCAAGGCAGAGCAACTCTATTGTAAGGCCTACCACCTCGACCCCGACCATCGCCACTACGACCTCTTTTCTGCCACTTGGTGCATGTACTGCACCCAGCGTTACAAGGAGATGATACCACCCCTCCTATCCCTTCTGCCCTACGCCAAAGAGGACGACTTACCAGTCGCTTACCGCCTAGGGGTGGCGTATAAGAATCTGCATCGGTACAGCCTAGCTATCAGATACTACACCCTCGAACATGAAACATCATCCGACACTTCT
>CAZTVH010000191.1:0-4772 GCA_964616965.1 uncultured Bacteroidaceae bacterium
GAAGTGCCTCAACGACATATACAACCATTGAGAGATAGGTTTATGACGCATGGTCGCCGTATCTAAGATCTATTCTGATCTGTACAGTAGTTTTACAATTAAAAAAGGACGCGCTGCCCCATTGAGACACACAAACACTAACTCTTGGTTGTTTCTGTTCTTTCAGTGAACTCATACACATTCGCCCAATGCCCCTATTGGTTCCTACCGTTTCTTACCACTTCCTACTGAATCCTACCGATATTGACTTCTTGCGAGCCCGTTATCCGCTTCAGGGAGCGGAAATGAATTGGAGAATGAGCGGACACGGAGCGGTGAACAGAGGATGTCAGCATTGGATTGGAAATGGCTGAGTGACTTGTCAAACTATAGTCTCCCGATAGCCTTTCTCTTTAATCACGATGAAATGGGGGAGGGACGAACTATGTGATACCGATACACAAAAAAGGAGGACACCTAGCAGGCATCCTCCCAGTGAACCATGAAAACAATTATCATTCAAATGAAGCAATAGCTTTCTTGATAATCTCCATAGCTTCGCGCAGCTGCTCTTCGGTGATGACCAGCGGGGGAGCGAAACGGATGATGTGCTGGTGGGTGGGCTTGGCCAACACGCCCATGTCGCGCATCTTCAAGCAGACATCCCACGACTCTTTGCCATTGTGGGGCTTGATGATGATGGCATTCAAGAGGCCTTTGCCGCGAACCTTTTCAATCATCGGGCTCTTGAAGTTGCTCATTTCTTCGCGGAAGATTTTACCCAGACGGTCGGCATTCTCCATCAGGTGCTCGTCCTTCACCACCTGCAGGGCGGCGATGGAAACTTTGGCGGCAATGGGGTTGCCACCAAAAGTGGAGCCGTGCTCGCCGGGCTTGATGTTGAGCATGATGTCGTCGTCAGCCAACACACAGCTCACGGGCACCACACCACCACCAAGAGCCTTGCCGAGGATGAGGATGTCGGGACGCACGCCTTCGTGGTCGCAAGCCAGCATCTTACCCGTACGGGCGATACCGCACTGCACCTCGTCGGCCATAAACAGCACATTGTGCTTCTTGCAGATGTCGTAGCACTTCTTCAGATAGCCCTCGTCGGGGACATACACGCCAGCCTCACCTTGTATGGGCTCAAGTAGGAAACCGGCAATCTTATCGCCATGCTCTTCGAGCACCTTCTCAAGGGCGGCGGGGTCGTTATAAGGGATGCGGATGAAGCCGGGAGTCATGGGGCCATAGTTGGCGTAGCTCTCGGGGTCGTTGCTCATGGTGATAATAGTGATGGTGCGACCGTGGAAGTTGCCTTCGCAGCAGACAATCATCACCTCCTCGTTCTTGATACCCTTTTTCACAACACCCCAGCGGCGTGCCAGTTTCAAGGCTGTCTCGTCGGCTTCGGCACCGCTGTTCATCGGCAGCACCTTCTCATAGCCGAAATATTCGGTCACATATTTTTCCCATTCGCCGAGGCAGTTGTTGTAGAAGGCGCGGCTGCTCAGTGTCAGTTCGTGAGCTTGGTCGCAGAGGGCCTTGACAATCTTGGGGTGGCAGTGACCTTGGTTGACGGCTGAATAGGCAGAGAGGAAGTCGAAATAGCGTTTCCCTTCACAGTCCCAAACAAATGCGCCCTCACCTTTGGCAAGGACGACGGGCAGAGGATGATAGTTGTGGGCGCCATAACGGGCTTCCATCTCCATGAATTGTTCAGATTTTGTCATAAGTGTAATCTTTTTAATTGATTAGTTGTTATTTTGTTTGACTTAATTCTAACCTATACGTCACATGTTGAAAATAATTTGCAAATTTACACACATTATTTCAAATAAAAAAATAAAAGTTGCGTTTTTAAGAAAATAAGCCGAAACAATGGATGAAATTGTACTGAAAGTTGAAGATTTGCATGTCTCTTTCCTGCACGACGGAGAGTATACCGAAGCCGTGAAAGGTGTTTCTTTTGTGGTGAAACGCGGCTCCACAGTGGGCATCGTGGGCGAATCGGGCAGCGGCAAATCCGTCACGTCGCTCGCCGTCATGGGACTGCTGCCTAAAACGGCACATACCACAGGTTCGTGGACCAACCTTCATGGCCGCGTGTCTATGATATTCCAAGAGCCCATGACCAGCCTCAATCCCGTGCAGCGATGTGGCAAACAGGTCGAAGAGATGCTGCTGGCGCATGAGAATGTCTCCCACAAAGAGGCACGCCAACGCACTATCCAGCTATTTGAGGAGGTGAAGCTTCCCCGCCCTGAAAAAATATATCGTAGCTATCCCCACGAAATCAGCGGTGGGCAAAAGCAGCGCGTTATGATAGCTATGGCATTGATTTGCCACCCTGACCTGCTTATCGCCGACGAGCCCACCACTGCACTGGATGTCACCGTGCAGAAAACCATCCTTGACCTCCTCCGCACCCTTCAACAGAAATACCACATGGGCATCATCTTCATCACCCATGACCTCGGTGTTATTGCCCAGATAGCCGACGAGGTTGCCGTGATGTACCACGGAGAGATTGTCGAACACGGCCATGCCCAGCAAATCCTTCACCATCCCCAGCACCCCTATACCAAGGGGCTGCTCGCCTGCCGACCGCCACTGGACAGCCGCCCAAGACGGCTTCCGACCGTGCAGGACTTCCTTGAAGGAAACATGCCAGAGCCCGCTACCGTGTCCAGCCGACCCGCAATATCCCCCACCCCACTGCTCCGTGTTCGTGACCTTGATGTCACCTATGCCCTTGATACCAACATCTTCGGCAAGGTAAAGAAAGTGTTGAAGGCTGTCGAAGGTCTTTCATTCGACATCTATCGTGGCGAGACTGTTGGCCTTGTCGGTGAGAGTGGCTGCGGCAAGAGCACACTGGGCCGTGCCATATTGCAACTAGTCGAACGCAGTTCCGGCACCATTGAATATGACGGCCGCAGCCTCGACAAACTCACCCCTGCCGAGACCAAATCCCTGCGCCGCAAAATGCAGATTGTCTTTCAAGACCCATACTCTTCCCTCAACCCCCGTATCACCATTGGTGACGCAATCGCAGAGCCTCTAATTGTCCACAAAGTTATCATTACTAGCATCTCTAGAACTTCTATCAAAGAAAAAGTCCTCACTCTCATGCAACAGGTAGGCCTCAAAACCGACTGGTACAGCCGCTACCCACACGAGTTCTCTGGCGGACAACGCCAGCGAGTATGCATCGCCCGTGCCCTCATACTCCAACCCGAACTAGTCATCTGCGACGAAAGTGTCTCCGCCCTCGATGTCTCCGTGCAGGCTCAAGTACTCAACCTCCTCAACGAACTAAAAGAACAATACGGCTACACCTACCTTTTTATCACCCACGACCTCTCTGTCGTCAAATACCTCTCCGACCGAATACTAGTCATGCAGCAAGGCCGCATCGTAGAGCAAGGCCCCGCCGACGAACTCTTTGCCCATCCCCAGCACCCTTACACCCAACGACTCCTCGCCGCCATACCACGAGTGTAACTATAGAGGACATCGATAAATTGCCTTGATGAGGCAAATCCTCACTTGCAGTGTGGCGTACACCTAGTAGATATATCTCAGCACGTCGACGACACGCACTCTCAAAAAGAATTAATATATTGAATTACCGACAACAATTACATTGCGGACAGTCAGGTGCTTCTTCTCACCACACCGAAAGACAAGTCTTTGTTTTTCATATTAATAACGTCCATATCATGACTTGTCAATTCAAAATCAAAAACATTAATATTCTCTTGCAAATGGCTTGAGTCCGTCGACCGTGGCAAAGCAATCACCCCTTGTTGAACTATCCACCTTAAAATGATTTGTGGAACACTCTTATTAAATTCATTCGCAATCATTCTAATATCCTTGTCAGCACTTAGCAACGGGATGATTTCTCCGTGGGCAAAAGGCGACCTTGCAATCAGCCTGATACCATTCTCACTACAGAACTCCACCAACTCCCTTGAGGAATGATATGGATGAATCTCCAACATATTAACCATCGGATACACACCACAATGGCTCTTTATTCTTTTTAGCTGATTGATACTATAGCCACTAACTCCCAGCACCTTTATTCTGCCCTTCTCCTTCTCTAGCAACAGTTTTTCGTACGCTAAATGAAAATTGGTAAACGGGCTGTGTATTAAGTATACATCCATGATTTTTTGTCGGAGAAGATGTAACGAATTAGTCAACGCCCGCTTAGGAGAAATCTTGTCCAAATACAACCTCGACCTTCGCCCATAAAACTGCAAACCGCTTAATTTTGTCGACAGAACAATTGGGGGTCTTCTACCTATAATCAATTGCCTTCTAACAATTTTGCCAATTTCTTTTTCATTTCCATACCTATAGGCTGTGTCGAAAAAGCGGTAGCCCAAGTCCAAGGCAGAAGTCATAACCGTGTTCAACTCTTCGCCATGCATCGAAAACGTTCCCAACCCCACCATCGGGATTTTTATGCTTCCTACATCAATGTAATCCATGACATTCTTGTATCTTAATTCTATCAAGTGTTCATTGTCAAACCACAAATGGGTTCAAACAAGACATCTAGTCTGATAACGTCATCCGCCATTGTTTATTGCATCACATATTAAAACGATCCTTGTTGTAGCGTTGAGAAATAATTCCACTTGCTTACAGAACGATTATTTATGAGAAACCTTGGCATAAATTCCGTTGGCAAAAAAGATTATTATAAAACACAATAATCCAGTCAAACCAACGTTATATAGTTATGATTAACGAAAAATACATTCGATTCGATT
>CAZTVH010000192.1:0-4747 GCA_964616965.1 uncultured Bacteroidaceae bacterium
GTAAAAAGAATCAACCCTTCTACCATATCGTTGTTGCGGATGGTCGTGCACCTCGGGACGGAAGATTTATCGAGAAATTAGGCACGTACAATCCCCTGACCAACCCCGCCACCATCGTCCTCGATGTCGACAAGGCCGTGCAGTGGCTCAAGAACGGTGCCCAACCTAGCGACACCTGCCGCCGTATCCTCTCCTACAAGGGTGCTTTGCTGAAACGCCACCTGCAGATTGGTGTCGAAAAGGGTGCCATCAGCCAGGAACAGGCCGACGTGAAGTTCAACGAGTGGCTCCAGGCCAAGGAGGCCAAGATTGCCGCCGTCAAGAGCGAAACCGAAAGCAAGCTCCGCGAAGTGAAGAGAGAGCGTCTCGATGGTGAGAAGAAGTTCAACGAGGCCAAGGCTGCCGCCGTCGCCGCCAAGCGCAAGGCCGCCGCAGAGGCTGAGGCTGCCGCCAAGGCTGCTGCCGAGGCTGCCGCTGCCGAGGAGGCCCCCGCTGCCGAAGAGGCTCCTGCCGCCGAGTAAGCAACTTCGTCGAAATAGAAGAGCGTGCCCTTGGCGGACACGCTCTTTTTTAATACTATTATATTATGACTAAAGAAGAATGCTATCTGTTGGGAAAGATTACCCGACCCTTCGGATTTAAAGGGCAGGTGGTGATGTTTCTCGACGTGGACAGCCCCTCTGACTATGCCGACCTCGACTCCGCTTTCGTGGAGGTGAAGGGGGCGCTGGTGCCTTATTTTTTCCATATCGACAACCTCAACGGCAACAAGGCTACCGCCACTTTCGAGGACCTCACCCCCGACGAGGCGCGCGCCTTGGTGGGCAACGACCTCTATCTGCCGCTCGACTTGCTGCCCAAGCTTACTGGCAACAAGTTCTATTTTCACGAGGTGGTGGGGTTCCGCGTGGTGGACGACGAGTATGGCGACATAGGCACCATAGCTTCCGTTATCGACTACCCCGCGCAGCCGCTATTCCAGATAATGAATAATGGCACCGAGATACTCATTCCCATAGTCGACCCAGTGATAAAGAAGGTGGACAGAACGTTAAAAACTATCTTTATTACCGCGCCTACAGGATTGATAGACTTGTATATGCAGAATTAATTAACAGGGTGTTAATATTTTTTTCAGCCTAATTGCAAAAGTATATGTACTTTTGCACACTGAAACAACTACAATTTGATAATAAACGCGTTAATATTGTGTAATATGGAGAAGAAAGAGACCACGCCCGAAAAGACATGTTATTCTGCCGAAGAACTACAGTTTTTCAAAGAATTGATACTTCAGAAAAGAGAAGAGGCCATTAAGAACCTGCAGCTGCTCAACGAGGCAGTGGCTGGCAGCGCAAACGACGTGAACGATACCGCGCCCACGTTCAAGACCTTGGAGGAGGGGAGCAATGTGCTGTCGAAAGAGGAGAATTCGCGCCTTGCCGCCCGCCAGCAGAAATTCATCAAGGACCTTGATGCCGCGCTTGTGCGCATCGAGAATAAGACCTACGGCATCTGCCGCGTCACCGGCAAGCTGATTCCCAAGGAACGCCTGATGATAGTGCCCCACGCCACCATGACCATCGAGGCGAAGATGGAAGAAAAGAAACGCCGCTAGCACCGACTTTACATCATTATATCACAGGCAGAGCCTTCGCGGCCCTGCCCTTTTTGTTATTGCTCCAACGAGAGTGTAGGGGCAAAGAATACTAGTTGTTTCTGCGTGACAGAAGACGGCTAGCCCATGTCCGTCGCAAAATGTATCAATTAAGTTCAAACGGTTTCTGAGTTTTGATATAATGCGATTAAAAAGAAGAAAGATGCGGCAGGATATGATAATGGGTGCGGAGGGAAACGGTTTGGGTGCCTCCCTTGAGTGCGAATAGTGCCATAGAGGTGTGTTGTTTGTTGAGACAATGATTTGTAAATCAAATTGGTAATATATTTCTTGTGTTTTTTATGATTTTTTTCTGCGGTTGTATGAAAAAAAAATGTACCTTTGCAGTGTTGATTGGCTCAGTATGCCAGAGGGGATGTTGCAGGTATTCAGGCTGTAAACGTGTGATGGAGTGGGTTGGGAGAGGGCTGTTGTAGTTTTGGAAGAAGTGTCTTGTAAGAAATAATGGAATAGTTGTAATAACTTAAAAAGCCGTAATATGATAAAAAAAGTAGTCTTTGCCGTTGTGGCTACAGTGTGTTTCGCCTTAATTAGTTGCGAGAAGATTAAGGATATTTTTTCCTTCAATGATTGTGTTGAAGTGACCGTCAAAATCGAATCGGATGCATTGAGGGCGACAACTGTCAAGGTGCAGAGTCTTGCTGAGAGTGTGGATCTATGTTTCGATACGTCCACTTCCGTGCCGCTACATGTGTTTCGTAACGGGAAGCCGCAGATTATTGCCGTGACCGATGCGGACAACCACCTGTTGATGATGTATAGAGGTCCGGTTTCCAAGGGTGATGTTATCAGCATCAATGCCAGTACGACCACGAATGCTATGGTGTCCTTCAACCCGCTGTATGGGCCGGTGCCGAGTGCAGATTATGACCGGATGATTGCGGAGGTTGAGGCTTCGCCGTATTATTCTGATTTTGCCAAGGCTGTCAATACCGCCATCCGTAATGGGTTTGACTTGGCTGATTCCAGCAATGCCCAGGTGCTGGCTATGATGTACAACTTGCTTCGCGATTTGAGCGAGAAGGCGTTTGGTGGGCAGGCGGCTATCGACTCTGTGATTGTTGCCAAGGGCAGTAGCCTCAACCTCTTCCCGCTATTGGTTGAGGAGAAGGACAACGAGCTCGTGTTGCGCACATCAAGCAATTGCCCCAGCTATTATGGTGCGTTGCTGGATGCCGACAGCAATGTGGTTCAGGAGATAGCGGTTGTCGCTGCACCCCGATATGGCTTTATGGATTGTTTCAGTGGGGAGGATAATCCAAATAGTTATGGAACCCCGGTCACTGTGCCTTTTACTGCCGACGGGGTTTACACCATTGTGCTTTCCTGCACGGAGGAGTCGGCCATTATTGACTTTTATATCCGCTTTGTGAATAATATCTTGGCTTCGCTGGGTGCGGACGTAGACCCAAGTATTGTGTCTGCTATTGCACCTTATGTGCGTCGCGCTGCCAACGATATGGAAATTGACGTTACCTCTGTCAGCTCGGCAGACGCAATGCGCCTAATCGTGGAGGGATATGATGTGGTGGTTGATTATTTGCGCACCCGTACTAACATTCTCAATGGGGAAGGCAATTGGGACCTTGTCAGCACGCTACTCCATCGTCTCAATGAAATATATGCTTCGATACAGTCGACTACGGAGGCTATGCTTTGCACCTCGTGGAACTTTGTCGACGAGGAGACCGAGGGCGACCGGGAGAGCAGGAGTGTTATTAGACGCCGGTTTATCTATACTACTACTGTTACTTATGACAGGTACAAGTTGATAGCCGACGCTTCGCTGCGTTATCACAGCGGAAATAATCAAAAGGGGAAGGCCTATCAGCCCTTACAGAATAATATCGTTGTAAAATTGTACAACGCTCACGATGAGAATGGTGACTATATCCATAGCAATAATCGTGAGGTTAAGTTTGTGGCCGCTAATGGAAACGGGACATTTGGCGAGGAGAGCTTGTCTGAAATAGTTGTAGAAACAAGTATTAATGGATATGCGTCAACAAGATGGACGTTAGGAGGGGGCACATCGGGCAATACGCAGCACTGCTATGCTGTAGCAATCGATTCGGAGGGTAACGAAATCTCTAATAAGGTGTATTTCACGGCTCTTACGTCAAACGATAGATACAGGGTATCGCTGTGCTGCGACTGGGCAGACCATACGAATTATGCCAGCCAGTTTGATGTTGACTTGACGTTGGCTTCGGGTGGCAATGGCACAGTGTCATTGGCTAACGTCTCAGGACCGCAGTGGGATTATAACGGATATTCGGAGAGGTATGAGATGTCGGGTACCTACAACACCAACAATAAACATACAGATATGGAGATTGCTATGTTTATGGGTGTGGCGTACGGGGGATGGCATTTCCGTACGGATTTGTACTCGTTTACTTTACAGAATTCGGGTGTTGCTGTTCCGGGTACACTTATCTATGATGGTTTTGACCACGGTTCGCCATACGGTGCGGGATGTGGTTCCTATATTTGGGTTGAGAAGTTGGGCAGCGATAGTGCCCCCATCAATAACCGTAGACCACAGAATCCTCCAAAAGGAAAGGTGTCTCTCGTGGCGAGAAAGTGATGAGTGCCTTGTTGTTAGAGTTGCTGCTCAGGGTTGTGAATATGGGATAGACTCTTGTATTCACAGCCTTGGTGTGGCGACGAGTATACGTTGAGTGTAGGGGTGCTCTGTGTTAGCGGAGAGTTGGTCTATGAAGCCTTGTTCAACGGTCTTACCTCGTTCCATGACTAAGAAGCGGTCGACGGAGCCGTCGTCGCAGATGACCACTTCAAGAATGTAGACGATACGAAAAGAGTCCCCATGACATGATGAGGACTCTTTTTGTAATGAAGTTTTGAGTGATGATTGTTTAGAGCGTTTTTATTTCAGTAGCAGAAAGCCCTGTTGCCTGTGCGATGGTTTCGGTTGGTAAGCCTAGTTGCTTCATGTTTTTAGCCACCTTCAGCACACCTTCGTTGAGCCCTTCGGCTCTACCTTCGGCAATGCCTTCAGCCCGACCTTCAGCCCGACCTTCAGCCCGACCTTCAGCCCGACCTTCA
>CAZTVH010000193.1:0-4742 GCA_964616965.1 uncultured Bacteroidaceae bacterium
CTCAGCAACGACAACAGACGGATAAACAAGTTGATAATGTCTAAATAAATATCCAACGCGCAGTCCACCGCGTTGTCGATAGTTTTGGGGTACATCTGCGACTTGGCGATGTCATAACCTATGTAGCCAGAGAAGATGATGACAAACAGCCAGTCGAAGGCCACGCCGTGATAGCCCAGCAGAAAGGTGGCAACCAATTCCGCCACAATGCCTACCAGCAAGGCTATAAACAACGTGCGCCCCAAACCCAGGAACAGCTGCGGGCGGATAAGCCCCAGCAGTATCATCGTGGCGGTGACAATTCCCGTCAGCAACAACGCCTTCGTCACAATCGCCACAGGCATCCAGGGCACTATCAGGCACAGCACCACCCCCATAGGCACCACCAGCAGATTAAACCCCAGAAAACTAATCCACGGATTGTCCGACTTCACCGAGAGTACAATGCCTCCAATGGCAAACACCAGATAACCCACTATAACCATCCAGCTCTTCACCCCCGCCAGCGCGTTGGCAATGGGCACCGCGCAATAGGCCACCATCAGGGCATTCACCAAGAAGCCCCACAGCAGTGTGGCACACATGACGGTGTTGTAGGTGCGGGCATCGACTTGGTCGGCCAGGCCCGAATTGAGTCTTTCTTCTTTGCGGTTATCGAAAACCGAAATTGATGTACTTTGTGCCATATTAAAACTATTAAAATCAGTAATTCACAGTTGGTTCTATCCTTCTATCGGCATGCCTTGGCCGCTGCCTTCGCCGGGGTTGAGCTCCTTGGCCAAGGCAAAATAGCGTGCGGCCCGTTCCTCGTCGCCCATGTCGCGGTAGGTGCAGGCCAGATAGTACGCTGCCGAAAAATCCTCCTCGTCCTCCTCCAAGGCCTTCAGGTAGCACTGCTCCGCCTCCTCATACTGATGCATGTTGGCCAACGCAATGCCGCGCTGGCACTGCACGCCGTAGTACTCAGGCATCAGCTCCAGCACCTTGTCGAAAGCCTGCAGCGCACCATTGAACATGGCCCAGGCCTTCGGCGCATCCACATTCAGATTTTCCGGGTCGGCCTCTGCCTCAGGATTTGCCTCATAGTATTCCAACCTAGCCTTCTCAAAAGCCATATCGAGATATTGCAGCCCCGTCTGGTTGTGCGCCAACCCCAACTCAAACCATAGCTCTGCATCGTCGGGCACGCGCCCAAGCTCTCTACCAATCCTCTGCACATCAGCGTTTCCCCGCTCATACAGATGCTCCATCTGCTCTTCGAGCATCTTAATCATAGTAGGCCTGTCTAATAAATCCATAGTTGCAATTTTTTTGCAAATGTACACAAAAAAATTGGATTAGCACCTTCCCCGTGCAAAAAAACAACAAATCGGCCCACCAAACCGCTATTACCCAACCCCATTTTTTCACACAAGGCCGACACCCCAATCCTCGCGCAGCCCCCTACACTATCCACTCCTTTGCCACACTTTCCCCACTCCATCTCCGCTCCTAGGAGCGGACAACGGGCTGGAAAGAAATGGAAATAGGCACAACACAGTAGAAATCAGCAAGAAGCGGGAGGAACCGGTAAAGGCTACAGGAAATGCCTGATGTCGCCGTAGTCCATGTCGTCTACCAGCAGCCGACATTTGGTGGCGTGGCCGAGGAAGCAGCAGTTGACGCGTGCCTCGTCCATTTTGAGGAGGAAGAGGTCGTCCTGCACTTCGGGCAGGGAGACGACGTAGCGCCCCTGCTCCTCGCCGAAGAGGAAGGCATCGAGGCGTATCTCGCGGCAGGTGAGTATGTCGAAGCCCACAGGAGGCGACGGCCTGGTGGGGCGGCAGCCGGCCACCAAGGCGGCGAACAGCCCGCCCTGCCCCACCGCGCGGGCCGAGGTGATGACGGCGGCATCGAGAAGGCTGCCCAATATCAGCTCCAGATACTCAATGTCTTCGTCGACGGTGGTCATCTTCATCGGCTCTGCCACGATGTGCAGGCATCGGCGCGCATACTCCGAGTCGAGAAATTGGGTGCTGACGTTGCCCACCATATAAAGGTTCTCGCCACGCGAGATGTTACCCTTGCCTCCCAAGGGGGACGGCTCTGCCGACACCCCCGCCACCACCTCGTGCGCCAAGGCGATGCAATCCTTGACGCGCGGTTCGCGAATTCCCTTGTGGGTGGTGTCCGACCCGGTGTAGAGATACTCGTGCTTCTCCACCAGGTGGTGCTGGCCTTTCAACCAGCCGTAGAGGCTCTGCTGCCGTCCGTTGGCCTCCCACATGGCGAGCAGGGTGCTGAGTTCCTGCACCGTAGGCATACGCCCAATGATGCACTGCACCTCCTCGAAGGCGGGCTGGCTAATGCCCATAGCCTCGACAATATCGGGAGAGAGAATCTCCTCGGTGTTCACAATTTCGTCGCTCATATGGGTGGATAACGGCAATCGTGGACATTTATTTTTCGACCTTTAACAATAAATAGCGTTTAATCTCGTTAATTAGAATTAAGTTTAAGTTCGAACACCAGAACAACACGGATAAATACACACAATGATAATGAAAAAGCACGTCACCATCCTAGCAGCCCTGCTGCTCACGCTGTCGGTATTTGCGCAGGCCGACAAGGCGAAGTTCTACATCGAAGGGCAGCTTGCCACACCCACCAAGAGTGGGCAGCCTTGGAAACTGTATAACGTTCGCAGCCAAGGCATATCGTTCACCGATAGCGACACCATCTACGGCCACGACACCGACAAGGGAGTGCAGCTGGTATTCGACCACGCCGCCACCACGCACCCGCAAGGCTTCGCCTGCGGGCTGAAGTTCTACCGCTGGCAGAACAACAGCGGACGTTGGCAGGTGGACAGCGAGGTGGAGAACGCCGAGGCCGCCTACACCCAACAGAAGGTGATGAGCATCATGCTGGTGCTGGACTGCTCGTCGTCGATTGGCGACGCGGACTTTGTGAAGCTGAAGAACGCCGCAAAGCAGTTTATCGACGTTATCGTGGACAAGTCGAGCGACGGCAACGTGCATATCGGCATCGTGGGTTTCAACTCGATGAAGAACACCCGCACGTTCGACATCCGCCCATTGACCAAGGAGACGAAGAAGGAGATGTATGCCTTTATCGACACGCTGAAGCTGAACAACCGCACGGCGTTCTACTACGCCATCAACCAGGGGTTGGACAACATCAAGCGCTATGTGAGCAAGCTGAAGATTGACAAGGAGAAGAAATACGACGGCAACTTTGTCATCGCTTTCACCGACGGGTACGACAACGACTCGTTCGACCCCAAAATCGGCAAGGCTGCCGAGGGCACGGAGCACCGCTATTTCCAGCATGTCAACCAGCGCATAATGAAAGAGAAAATCGGTGGGGCTCCCATCGAGAGCTATGTGTTGGCCATCAGGGGCAACGACGTGGACCGGACCAACACCGACTTTGAGCGGGTGTTGGGTGCGCTGTCGCACAACGGCAACGGCGACAAGTTCTATCAGCTGTCGAACTTCGACAAGCTGCAGTCCGCTTTCGAGGAGATTGGCACCAACCTTATCAACAAGTGGCAGAGCATCTACTGCTACATACCGCGCGGCTACGACGGGCGGGTGCGATGGACCATCGAGTGCGGCGACGTGGCACGCAAGTTCTTCATGGGCGTGAACGGCAACCTGGGAGGGTTGAGATACCAAGACAAGAATGGTGGCGTCATACTTGCCGCAGGACTGGATATGACCTTCCCCGTGACAAACCTGATTTCGGTGGGCGGATATGTGGAGCTGAACGTGTCGAATGCGGTGGGCTTTGGATTTGCACCGCAGGTGGCGTTCACCTTCCCCAACAACAGCGCGATACTGCTGGGCCTGGGATACCGTGGCACTGACCATTTCAAAAGCAACGGCGTGCTGTTTCGCGCGGCATACAAGCACATTGGGCCTTGGTATTTCACCGCGTCGTATTCTGCGGGCTATGGCAACACCTTTATGATTGGCGCGGGCTACACCATCTGGGGTAGAAAACTAGAATAGGTTTGCACGTCAACCCGACTGTCTAAATTGAGCAATAAACACATACAATAATAACCGAATATGAGCGAACAGCCTTTTTTCAAACGCACACCAGTCAAGATAGCATTGCTAACGCTGTTGTTTATACTGATATTGGTAATCGGACTTATACCGCTGGTTATTGTGCTGTTTATGGACCAGACATTGTTTGTCCGCACACTAATAGCCGCGTCAGGAATCATTTGGGCGATAATGACGGTGATTGACCTGATATCTAGGAGCGATTACTTTAGGATGTGGCGGCAGTGGCGGCACGAGCTACGAGATTCGAAAATGAAACATACGTTTGAGCAGTTTCCCGAATACATGGCGTTGAAACAAAAATATCCGCTGGCCATACGCCGTTTTGAGCAGCACAACCGCCACCGCAAGCACCCCCTGAAAGAAAAGGAGATGGTGGCCCAGGCGATGCAGGTGAGCGAGGAAGAGTGGGCCAAACGCGAGGATAGCCACCTCTGATGCCTTACGAGCTGCTGAAATTGGCCGAGGCATCAGCCCTCGTCGGAACGAAAGGGAGAATGCAAACCCATCATAATATACTAGGCACGCTACAATATTGATTGTGTGATAGTAGTAGTGTGCCTTCGGCACACTGCCCCACCTAGCCCCATGCCCCACACTGCACTTCGTTTAGATAACGTGCCGTCGGCACGTTTTATAGGACATAATTCAGTGTTTTGCTTAAAG
>CAZTVH010000194.1:0-4712 GCA_964616965.1 uncultured Bacteroidaceae bacterium
TTGAGGAACTTCTTGTAGTACAGCAGCGAATCCCACGGCGACATCGTTGTGTCGATATTACCTTTCCACGAGAACACCCGCATGGGCACCTTCTCCTTGAATATCTTGCGTATCTCTTTGTCGCTCATGCCCTGATTGTGGTGCAGCTGGTAGTAGCGGTCGGAGTTCTTCATTGCCTGCACCAGTATCTTCTCCTGCTGCTCGGCAGATATGTCGTTGAAAGGGTTGCCGCCACGTGTCCTCAACTCACGGTTGAACTGCGGCTGCACCTCCTTGCTCATGTGCTCGCGCACCGCTGCCTCGGCATAACGCTGCATACGCGAATCGATAGTGGTATAGATGCGCAGTCCGTCCTTGTGCACGTCGTAGTGCTCGCCTTCGCTATTGCGATGATGCTTGCACCAGTCCTTCATATAGTTGCGGATATACTCGCGCAGATAGGTCGCCAAACCGTCGTTGTGGCTCTGTGGCGAATAGCGCGACACATCTATCGGCTCCTCCTTATACTGCTCATACTCTTCCTCACTCAGGTAGTCGTAGCGTTTCATCTGCGACAACACCGTGTTCCTACGGTTCAGCGCGCTTTCGGGATGCAGTATGGGGCTGTAGGCCGTAGGGGCCTTCAGCAGTCCCACCAGCATCGCCGCCTCGGTAACACTGAGGTCGGCAGGAGTCTTGTCGAAAAAGGTCTTCGCAGCCGTCTTGATGCCAAACGAATTGCTGCCAAAGTCCACCGTGTTGAAGTACATCGATATGATTTCCTGCTTCGAGTAGTTGTGCTCCAACTTCACAGCCACCACCCATTCCTTAAACTTCGAAAACACCGTGCCTATCTTGCCCTTATGCTCGCGAGGGAACAGGTTCTTCGCCAGCTGCTGGGTGATGGTGCTGCCACCACCACTGCTGCTATGGCGGCCCAACAGGGTCTTAAAGAACACACGAAACAAACTGCGCGAGTCGATGCCCGAATGCTTGTAGAAACGCACATCCTCTGTAGCTATCAAGGCATTGACCAAATTGGGCGACAGCTCGTCGTAGGTGACGTTCGAACGGTTTTCTACACCGATGAAGCCCAGTATCTCGCCATCGGCCGATATGACCT
This sequence comes from uncultured Bacteroidaceae bacterium, assembly GCA_964616965.1. GTDB lineage: Bacteria > Bacteroidota > Bacteroidia > Bacteroidales > P3 > Colimorpha. Next base: position 1,103 of record CAZTVH010000194.1, read on the forward strand.
CCGTGGCCTGGTTGCTCTGGGGGTTCTCCAGTTCCTCAAACGAAGGCATGAAACCCAGCCACCCTATCGACAGTAGGGTGAAGAATAGAAAGATGACTAGCCACAGCACGGCAAATATCTTCCATGCCACGCGAATTGTCTTTCGATTGTCTTTCTTGCTCTTATTCTGTGCCATATCTTATCTGTTCAAATTGATACGTTGATGGATAGTGCCTACTGGTCATTTGCCGAAACGCTCAATGCGCAGTCCCACGCTCTTCAACCCCACCACATTGGTGTCGCGCATACCGTGGTACACCTCAAAGTGATACCGGCCCGAACGGGGGATAATCACATGGCGCTGAAACACAAAGCGGCTGTCGACATAGCGACCCGTGCGACGACCATACCAGTGGCCCTCCACATCGGCTAGCGGACACTCCAGCGTGTCGTATGCCACACTCCCGTCGGGAAACGTAGTGTTGATAAAGAAAAACGTGTTGGCCTTGGTATAGTGCACGCTGTTGCGCACGTCGAGGAAGAAGTCATACACCTGTATCGTGTCCTGAATATTCACATCGAACACCACCGGATTCCGCATGTTCCAACCCGTCTCATCCACATCGCGTTCTTCGGCATAAAACACATTCTTGTCGCAGCCCTGCAGGCAGAAAGCCGCCGACACCATTGCTATAACAAATAACTTACGCATCATTGTTAATCCCTTTTCTAATTCTCACGTCACGCATCCTATTGACCGTTTCTCTTCTCCTTGTCGCTACTGCGGCGCGGATTGTTTCTGGCCCCGCTGTGGCGGTTGTTCGTAGCGTTGCGCAGGCGGTTCTCCTCTCGCCGCTGCTCGTCGCGCACACGCTGTTCGTCGCGGCTACGTTGCTGGCGACGGTCGCCACCTTTGCGGTCGTCGCTCTTGCGGTCTCCGCCTTTGCGGTCGCGGCGGTCGTCGCGACGGTCGTCGCGGCGGTTCTCTTTCGTCGTGGAAGCTCCTTCCGACATGTCGTCAGCCATGCGGCGCAGCTCGCGCTCAAAGTCAGCATTGGTCGTCTCCTGCACCAGGGCCGCCGTCGACATCAGTTCCACCTGATAGTCTTCCATCTTCTCAGGATACTCCTGATTGCGGTTCATCTCTATTATCTTCTTCACATTCTCTGCCGTGATGGCGTGCAGCTCGCTCTCACCCTCGTAGCAGTACCACATGATGCCGCGAAACACATCCGTCTTCTTATACAGTGCCAATCCCTTCTGGAAGCGAATGGGCGTATTGGCCGGTGGGAACTTCTTCAGCGCATCGGCATACACCTCGCACTCAAAGTTCAAACAGCATTTGAGCTTGCCACACTGCCCTGCCAACTTCTGTGGGTTGGGCAATATCTGCTGCAACTTGGCAGTGCTGGTCGTCACCGACTTAAAGTTGGTAAGCCATGTGCTGCAGCACAGTTCGCGACCGCAAGTGCCCAGTCCGCCCACCTTGCCCGCCTCTTGGCGAACGCCTATCTGCTTCATCTCGATGCGCACATGAAATTCGTCCGCCAGCACCTTGATGAGTTGGCGGAAATCCACTCGGTCGTCAGCCGTATAGTAGAATATCGCCTTGGCATTGTCGCCCTGATATTCAACATCGTTCACCTTCATCTCCAAGTTGAGGTCGGTGGCTATCTGGCGGGTCTTCAGCAGGGCGTTATGCTCGTTCGTCAAGCTCTCCGCCCACCGCTCTATGTCGTTGCTCTTGGCTCGGCGGAACAGCTTGCGCACATTCTCGCTCTCCGGGTCCACATGCCGTTTTTTCATCTGTATTCGGCACACCTCGCCCGTCAGGCTCACAATGCCTATGTCGTGGCCCGGCATTCCTTCCACGGCCACCACATCGCCCTCCGTCACCTCCAATCCGTCGGGCAGACGGTAGAAGTCCTTACGGTTGTTCTTGAACCGCACCTCCACACAGTCGAAGGGCTTGCCCCCAGGCTGGCGGATGCCGCGCATCCAGTTGCACGAGGTCACCTTGCTACAGCTCCTCATCTCCGTCTCTTTGACCGGCACATACGACGTGGGGCACCCCCTGCATCCTCGGTTCAGAAACAGGTTCTCCTCATACTTCACCCACGGCAGCGTGGGGTCGGGCTCCAAGTAGGGGTCGATAGAGTTTTCGGGGGGCGCATATTCGCCAAACACATCCGTCTTATCCTTTTTCGACTCCATCTTGCGCTCCTTCTCCTTCTCGCGGCGGTCGCGGATAAAGGCCTCCATCTCCTCGGCCGTGGCCACATTGTCGTCGTCTGCCTCGTCCTGCGGCCTATGCGTTGCCTGCTGGGGCTTCTCCTCCCTTCTTGCGCGTGGTGCCACACCACTGGTGGGAGATGTCCCTCGCCCGTCTTTTGCCTCTTCTACATTGGTCTGAGGCACACTAGTATCTTGGTTTTTAATAGTTTCTTTATTATCTTCCATATATTACAACTTCAATCTTACTTAATAGATGCAACAAATATTCTTGATTTTTAATTCTTTATTATCAATTCCCTTTCTTATCTTTTCTTTATCAGCTTGCTCATCGTAAACGACAGCTGCATAAAAGTTATCTTCGCGTTTGCGTTGCGCTCTATGGCATATGCCGCGTCGGTGACGGCCTGATTCATCTGCTCGATGTTGTTCACCGTAATCATGGTCGGGAAGAAGGTGTCGAACTTCTCGTCACCAAAGTCCAACTCACCGGGCAACTCTATGTTGGCCACCGTCTTCAGGAAACAGGCCCGCAACGACTCCTGCACATACTGCAGGAAACGCTTCTGCGACTCGCGCCCTATCGCCGCCGCACGGTCCACCCACTCCGACAGCACCTTCATGTCCAGCTTAAATAGCAGCCGCATCCACGACACGAACATACCGGCAAACTCCGCGCGCCGTTCCTCCGTCATGCCCATGCCCAAGTCCAGCACCACCACCTGCTGCACGCGCGATATGATGGTCGACAGCATCCGGTCCCTACTCTCCGCCACCAGCAGCAGCAGCGTCTTGCCCGTCGGCTCTTCCAGGGTCTTCAGCAGCTTGTTGGCGGCATCCAGGTTCATCCGCTCCGCCATCCACATCACCACCACCTTGTAGCCACCCTCGTACGACTTCAGGGCAAGCGTCCTGACGATATTGTCGGCATCCCTCTCGCGAATCATGCCCTGCTTGTTCTCTACCCCCAGCCTCGTATACCACTCGTCCTCCGTACCCATCTGGCGGCTCTCTGTCAGGAAATCGCGAAACTCCTCTTGAAAATCCTCTGCGCAGGGCCTGCTCGTCACCTTCGTCGTGGTGGCACTCGGAAACACAAAATGCAGGTCGGTATGCATCAACTGCTCATATTTGCGGCAATTGGGGCACTGCCCGCACGAGTCAGCCCTCAGCTCCGCCCCTTCGCCATAGTGCTGGCGGTTCTCGCAGTTCAGATATTGCGCATACGCTATAGCCAATGCCAAGCTCCCGCTAGTGGTGGGACCAAGGAACATTTGGGCATGGCTCACACGCCCCGAATCAATTATTTCAGTCAGGTGGTTTATCAAAACCCGTTGACCCTCAATATCTTTAAACTGCATAGTCCTCGCAAATTAATCTACAAATATATAAATAATTA
>CAZTVH010000195.1:0-4632 GCA_964616965.1 uncultured Bacteroidaceae bacterium
ATCAGTATTGCTCCTTCTCGTTGGGAAAGTCGCCGTTTTTCACGTCGCTGATGTATTGGCGGACGGAGTGGCTGATGTCCTCGCCAATGGCACCGTAGGTACGCAGGTAGCGGGGTTTGAACTGCTGGGTGATGCCCAGCATGTCTTGTAGCACTAGCACCTGCCCGTCGGTGCCGCTGCCTGCGCCGATGCCTATGGTGGGGATTTTGATGTCTTGGGTGACCTGGGTGGCTAGTTTGGCGGGTATTTTTTCCAGCACCATAGCGAAACAGCCAGCGTTCTCTAGCACATGTGCATCGTGAATGAGCCGTTGTGCCTCGTCGTCCTGTGTGGCGCGGACGGTGTAGGTGCCGAATTTGTTGATGCTTTGCGGGGTGAGCCCCAGATGGCCCATGACGGGTATGCCTGCCGTGAGGATGCGGCAGATGGACTCCAACACCTCTTCGCCGCCTTCGAGCTTCACGGCATCGGCACCGGTCTCTTTCATAATGCGGATGGCGGAAGCTAAGGCCTGTTTGGAGTTGCCCTGATAGGTGCCAAAGGGCATGTCTACCACCACCAGTGCGCGCTTGATGGCACGCTTCACCGAGGAGGCGTACACAATCATCTCGTCAAGCGTGATGGGCAGGGTGGTATCGTATCCTTCCATGACGTTGGCGGCAGAGTCGCCGACCAGCACCACGTCGATTTTGGTGGCGTCGAGGAGCTTCGCCATAGAGTAGTCGTAGGCTGTGAGCATGGCGATTTTCTCGCCGTTCTGTTTCATGCGCTGCAGCACATGGGTTGTGACCTTGGTTACGTCTGATTGTAGATAAGCCATTGTTATTCTATTTCTTCGTCCCCGTCGTTGCGGAATCTATCGTTGCCCGAAGACTCTAGGTCGTCGTCCTCGGCTTCAACAATGCGTAGCAGGGCGCGAAAGTTTTTCTTATAGTCGTATTGTCCTTTGCTGTCTACGCGGAAGGGTTTGAAGTAGCGTTCCTCACCTCCCACGGTGATGGTGACGGCTCCTTGCTCGGTAGGCGAGTCTGCACTGAATAGGTATTTGGATATTTCGTCCACCTCGATGCGCTTGGCCAGAAAGATGGTGTCGAACTGTGTCGGGTTTAGTGCCCCTTGAATCATCAGCACGGGTCCGCCTTTGATTTTCTTGGTGGGGACAGACTTGAATTCCGACCCTTTGGCGGTGTATTTCTTGGCAAAGATTTTCAGGCCTGCCTCCACCTGTTCGTCTGTTACGGGAAATCGGACGTAGATGGAGTCGGTGAGGGTTTGGCATTCGTCGGGTTTGCGGTTGAAGCTGGAGTGCAGCACCACATAGCCCACGGGCAGTATTATTTGGCGGCGGTGGGGCACCAGAAAGTAGCGGTCTACCAGCTGTTGGTGGTCGAGATGCTCCTCGATGCTCAGTTCCACTGGCGGTGGGCATTCGTCCTTGGTGTTGTATACGGCATAGATAGAGCCTTTCTTAAGTATCAGCTGTGTGTAGTAGGCGCGTATGTTGCTGTCCTGTGCGGGCAGAAAACAGCCGTTCTCACCGCCGATGCACTCAACGGGGTCGTGCCGGAAGGTGACGAGGATGCTGCCTTGCAGGGCTATGTCCTTGCCCAGCAGCAGGCGGCTGGGGGGCAGCGAGTCGCAGTCGTAAATCTGCCTGTCTGTCGGCACCTCGAAACGGATAAGTTCCATCGTGTCGCCGTGGCAGCTGCAATGGATGGGGTTGTATGCGAAGCGCACCGGCACCAGCTCGTGTCCACGCATGGTGAAATAGCGGTATACCGACTCTACGCGTGCCTTCATCAGCTCCTGGTTCGTGCCATTGCCATACGCCTCGATAGACATGGTGTACAGGCGGGGGTTATCTCGGTCGAAGGCGATATTGTATGCTGAGTCCATCACGTCGAGGTCCGCCTCGCGGTAAGTGCTGTCGCCCGCGTCAAAGTAAAGCTGCAGGCAGAACACTTCGGGATTGGTCCATGCCTTTGCCAAGTCGCGCGGTTTGATAGGCTTGTCCGACGGGATGTGGAGCCCTGATGTCTGAGCAGTGGCCGCAGTGAGTAGTAAAAAGTAGAAACCAAAAACTAAAACTTTTTCAACTTTCATTTTTTCATCTTTCAACTTTCAATTCTATGAGTTGATGTATAATCTCTTCTGTGCTGATGCCTTCGGCCTCTGCATAGTAGTTTCGCACTATGCGGTGGCGTAGCACCTCCACAGCCACAGCGTTCACATCCTCTATGTCGGGCGAGTATTTGCCCTGCATGGCGGCGTGGGTCTTGGAGCCCATCACCAGATATTGCGAGGCTCGCGGCCCCGCGCCCCACGAAAGGTACTTTGTGGCATATTGGGCCGTGGGCGAGTTGTCGTTGGCGTTGGGTCGGGTGGATGAGGCAAGCCTGACGGCATATTCGCACACATTGTCTGGCACCGGCATACGGCGTATCACGCTTTGATACGACAGAATCTCCTCAGCCGACATCACCACCGACACCTCCTGTGTTGTATCGACGGTAGTGCCTTTCACTATGTCCACCTCTTCTTGGAAAGTGGGGTAGTCGATGTGTATGTTCAGCATGAAACGGTCCAGCTGTGCTTCGGGTAGGGGATAGGTGCCTTCCTGCTCGATAGGGTTCTGCGTGGCAAGCACGAAGAAGGGGGCTTGCAGTCGGTAGCTCTTGCCCGACACCGTCACCGACTTCTCCTGCATTGCCTCCAGCAGGGCGGCTTGCGTCTTGGGTGGCGTGCGGTTGATTTCGTCGGCCAGAACGATATTTGCAAACACGGGTCCTTTGATATATTGGAAGTGGCGGCTCTCGTCCAAAATCTCCGAGCCGGTAATGTCCGAAGGCATCAGGTCGGGAGTGAATTGGATGCGGTTGAACGAGAGTCCCAGTGCATGGGATAGGGTGTTCACCATGAGGGTCTTTGCCAGCCCCGGTACACCTACTAGCAGGCAGTGCCCGCCTGTGAAGATGGAGAGCAACAGGCTTTCCACGGCCTTGTCTTGTCCCACAATCACCTTGCCCACCTCCTGTTTGAGGCGGCGGTGCTGCTCTACAAAGGTGTTTAATAGTTCGCTGTCAGTCATCGTTTTGATTGTTTGGTTGTTTGAGTATTTTGACTGCGGTAGCCAACTTTTAGTTCTTGCCTCTTACCTCAGAAGGGTGCGCCAGCCAACTCTAGTTTTTACTTTTTAGTTTAATTCATCTCGGCCATGCCACTTTGAAGTTGGGGCAGTCCTTATATTCGTCGGCGATGCGCACGTATGTGGTCTTCACCATGCGGTTGCACCATTCCACTATCTTCTTATCCTTGGCGGCCTGCAGGGCCGCGTTGCTGATGCGGTCGTAGTCGTCGGTGAGGTTTGCCTTGTGTGCGCCAATCTTCTTAGTCACTTTCACTATGCAGTAGGCACTCTTGTTCTCCTGAGTGGTGATAGCCGTAGCGTTCGACACCTCTCCCTCCTCCATAGCCGTGATGCTGATGCCGGGATAGAGCTGGGCAAAAGTCTCTTTTTCAAATCGGCTGTTGCCTGTCGATGGGTTTGTCACCGCGCCGCCCTGAGCCTTACTGCTTCCGTTGGAATACTTGCGAGCCGCCTCCTCAAAGGTGGTGTTGCCTTGGCGTATCTCCTGTGCCAGGCTGTCGAGGGTGATGCGGGCGTGCAGCAGGTCGTCCGACGAGGTTTTAGGCTGCATCAGTATGTGGCGCACGTTGATGGTGTTGCCGCGCCGTTCTATCAGCTGTATGATATGGAACCCATATTGGGTTTCCACGATGGGCGACACCTCTCCGGGCTTGAGGGCGAAGGCGGCGGCCTCAAATTCGCTCACCATCCTCCCTCGTCCGAAGAATCCCAGTTCGCCGCCCTTGGAGGCAGAGCCGGGGTCTTGCGAGTAGAGGCGTGCCAGCATCGCGAAGTTGTCACCTTTCAGTATGCGTTCGCGCAGTTCTGCCAGCTCGCCGCGCACCCTGTCGCGTTCTTCCTCGCTGATAGTGGGTTCGATGACTATCTCCGACACTTCGTACTGGGTGGGTATTTCTGGCAGGCTGTCAGCTATGTAGGTGTTGAAGTATTCGGTCACTTCGGCGGGGGTCACCTTGATGTTGCCCGTCAGTTCGTACTCCACTTTTTGGCTGAGGGTGCGCTCATATAGGATGTCGAAATACTGGTCGTGCAGCTCGTCGTAGCTGGCGTGAAACATGTCGCGTAGCTTATCTTTGCCGCCCGCCTGGGCCACAGCCATCTGCAGGTAGTATTCCACCTGCTCCTCCACCTGCTCGTCCTTCACCTCCACGCTGTCCACCATGCCCTTATGCACCAGCAGTTTGGTGATAAGCATATTCTCTAGCAGGTTGCAGCGTTCCTGTTTTGCATTCTCCATGCCTTTGCGCAGGCGTATTGGGGTGTAGGCCTGTTCCACATCCGAGTATTTGATGATGGTCTGTCCCACCACTGCCACTATGCCGTCCACCATCTCGCGGTTTTGGGCGTTGGCTCCCACCGCCGTCAGCAGTGCGACGATTATTAGAGTTAGTTTCTTCATTAGATATTTTTTAATTCGTTAATGTGTTAATTCGTAAATTCGTGAGTCTTTGAGGCACCAAGGACTAACACATTCAAGAATTCGT
>CAZTVH010000196.1:0-4625 GCA_964616965.1 uncultured Bacteroidaceae bacterium
TCAAAAAAGAATATAACGAAACCATGACTGCAGGGAACTCCGGTTCGTGCTCTACAATCAGAAACAACTCGCCTCCATCCTCTGTTGTTCCCCAAACAGCAGAATCGTCGGGCTCTGTGTCTCGGACAGGCGTTTGACACGCTGTATTCAATCCCAAAGGGCACAGCATAACACATACCAGCAGTATCTTATTCATCGTTTGTCTGTATTTGTTGTTTCTTTTCAATCTGTTTTGTTAGTCAGTGGTTTCTATACAAACCACCCATGTCGACGGGGGAAAAATCGATATACCACAGCCTCTTGTCCTGAAGTGTATATACTGGCATGATGAGAAGGTTCTCGATGGTGTCACACACAAATCCTATCGTATAAACCCAATCTTCAATCATATAGTGTGTTTCAAACGATGTCTTCTCTTCATCGGGCAGATTGTTGAAGTCATTGCCGGGGAAGACATATTTGCCCATATAGGCATAGAAATCATCGCACAGCGAGTTGCTGTCAAGCGTCAACGGTTGCCCGCCACCCGTCTGCAAGGTTAGCTTCACCCCACTCTTGCGGATATCCACGAAAACCAACTGAACACTGTCTCCCCGACGGATATAACTGATGCCATCATAGAACATCCCTGGTATGTTTACCAGTGAGTCATTCCTTCTGTACATCGAGAATCTGTCTGTACTTCTTTTTGGCTCGCCCATTTTAGAGAGGAGTTCGTCATAGGTTCCCATGACGATAATGTCGTCCGACGAAAAGTCGGCGACAGAGAGGTAGCCTTTGGGCGCGTCCTCGTTCTGTTGCCCGCCTTTGCAGGCGGTCATCATTCCGATGGCGAGCACCACCGTGCATAATAACAATATCTTTTGCATATCATAGAGGATTAAACAAATAACGCCGCCACGCTGAAATTATTGTGTATCGGAGCGTGACGGCGTGGATGTGTGTGGCAGAATTGTGTTATTGCAAGAGTTAGTCATTCACGCATTAGCGCATTCCTAGAATTACACATTTTTCAAAATGTCAAGGCCAACCCCCCGCCCGTGGGGCCTGCGTTGAGGCTCAGTGCCCATCCGGTGCTGTAGGGTTCGGGAGCCAACAGGTTCTCTGAATAACGGCGGTGACGGTGACGACCGTAGGAGCGGCGGCTGCCCGACCGACCGTCAGACGACACCAGAATGATGCCCGTAGTCACCAGTCCTGCACCGATGACCGTGCCTACGATGCCGGCAGTCTTGATGCCCTTGCTGACAGTCCCCGCTGCCTGTTGGAAGTCGGGGTCGGGTTCCATTCCTTCGAAACCGTCGGGCACGGTGGTAGTGACTTTGTTAAAAGTGTCGCCAAACAACCACACCGATAGCCCGCTGACCATAGTAATACCGCCCGTGATGATGCAGGCGACACCCCAGCCGGTGCGTGGCGAGGCATACTGCTGTTCGCCAAACTGGTAGTGGGTGCCGTACTCGGTAGCGGGCATAGGGGCTTCCAAAACGGAGAGCCGCGTATGGCATATCCCGCTACTATCGTAGCACCCCTCCGAGGCGGGGACGGCTGACGCAAGTGTCATCTCTTGGGCATGGGTTCTGCCGCATAGCATCAAAGCGGCGGCGATGAGGAAAATAGCTTTTTTCATCTTTGTAAGTGTGTTTTGTGAGTGAATAACGAAAAACTGTTTTGATGCATCATGCCTATAAGTAGCCGAAAAGGGCTGTTTTGTTACAGCCCCTTGCATTTTTTTACCTAAGCTTGACCTGTAAAACTATTCAATCTTCTCGGGCAATTGATGTTATAGCCCTGAACCCCACAGCCTTTTTTTTGTGCCTTTGCCGATTTGCGCGGATGCTTGTGGGTTCCTATTGCGTTCTATCACTTTTCTCTTCCTACGGGGTTGTTCTCCGCACCCTGGAGCGGAGATGGGGCGGGGAAGGAGCAGAGAAGAATCGGAAATCGGCGGGAGGTGGTATTCAGTATGTCTCCTTCATGTCTGAGGAGAAGAGGCTGACATCATGGCGGGAGGGTTGGACGAAGCCTAGCCCGCAGATGCGCGACTGCCCGTCGGGGCTGCCGATGATGAGGGTGGGCACACCGTCGGCGGTGTCGTAGTCGTGTATATTGGGCGATGCCACCAGGATGGCCCCTTCGTTCAGCTGTATGTTCACGCCTTGGCGTAGGTGGATGCTGCCTGTGAGGTAGCGGCCCACTTCGAAGACCAGCGTGCCGCCTCCTTGGCTGGCGATGTGGTCGATGGCGCGTTGGATGGAGGTGGTGTTGAGCGTGGTGCCGTTGCTCTTGCAGCCGAACAGCGAGGCCTTGTACAGTGTAGCCCCCTCCGAGCAAGGGGTGCTGTTGTCCTGTGCCAGAATGATGTCGGACGAGGTTTGCGAAGCATCCATAGCAGGCTTGGTGCTTCCCTTTTGTCTCTTTAGGGTTAGCGTTTTAGTCTTATTCTTTATCTTCCCGCAGTTGTTGGCGATTAGTTGGGAATTGGCTGCTGTGCCCGTATGATTTTCAAATTGCACTTTGCCATTTTCAATTCGTAAGTCGTTCACATCGTCTGCCACGATGGCAGGACGGTAGTCGTCGCCATTCAGCCGCAAGGTGACGTTGCGCAGGGTGATATTGTCGGCATGGCGCAGGTAGAGTCCCCAGGCAGGCAGCTCTTTCCACATCGAGAATTCGGGGTAGCGCCGCTCCCATTCGGGCAGGGCTGCCAGCTCGTCGGGCGAGGAGCCGCGATAGGCGTAGGCGGTGTCGGCATGGCCGGGGTAGGAGAAGACGATGTTTTCCAACAGCACATTCTGTATGCGGTGCCCAGGGGTGCCCACGATGCTTGAGGGCGAGATGTTGCGCGGCAGGTCTTCCACGGGTCCCTCGTAGCTGTAGCCTGCGTCGGGTTTGTCGAGCGGCACCTCCACCTCCACGTTGCGTATCACTATGTCCTTCAGGCAGGATGTGCCTTTCCCCTCGCGGCGTTCGGCGAAGCGCAGGAAGAGGGGGTTGCCCGTGTGGGCGGCGCGGAGGCCGTCAATCTCGATGTCCTCCACCGTGGCGCCGTCGACGCTGGCTATGGTGATGGCGCTGCGGTAGGTGTCGCGTAGCACGATGTTGCGGAAGCGGAAGTGGCGGAACTTGCCGCGCGTCATGGTGCCAAACTTGATGCCGTTGGCCGACGAGCGGCCGTAGCAGTTCTCCACGGTCACATTCTCGCAGATGCCGTCCACGCTATGGCTCTTGAAGCAGAACACATCGTCGGCAGCGTCCATCGTGCAGTTGCGTATCACCACGTCGCTGCAGTCCACTATGTCCACCCCGTCGTTGTTCCAATAGCTTTTGCTGTCCACCGTCTGGTCCTCTATCAACAGGTGTCGGCATTGGTCGTACTGCTGGTTCCAACTGGCGGGGTTGCGAAGGGTGATGCGGCTGATGGTGACGTTCTCGCACTCGCGGAAGTGGATGTTCTCAGGGCGGTTGGTCTCGTTGGGGCGGTCGTATTTGAGGGGGTCGTTCACCAGTCCGAGGTGTATGTATTGCACCAGATTGTTTGCCACCTCCCAGCCACGACCGTCGATGGTGCCCTTGCCGGTGATGCCTATGTCGTGCTGCCGCACAGCAAAGATGAAGGCCGTCCAGCGGCAGTAGGGGTCTTTGACATAGTCGAACGGGTTGGTAGAGCCCAGCAGGGTTGCGCCTTCGCCAATCATCAGGGTCACACCGCTCTTCAGATAGATGGTGCCGCTCACATATTGACCCGGAGGCAGGATGACGGTCTGCTTCTCCCCGTTGGCGACGTAGATGGCGTTGGCACTGTCGATAGCCGCCTGCAGGCTGCGGGTGCAGAGGGTGGTGCCGTCGCCCTTGGCTCCAAAGTCGGTGACAAACAAGCGTTGCGCCCCGCAAGGCTGCAAAGCCACAATCAGAAGTAATAAGGGAATGGTGCGTTTCATAATGAGGTGTAATTGATTAGAAGACTGCTATCTGTCCGTCGATGCCGACGAGTCCGGCGGGGGTGGTGGGGACGTTGCGCTTGAAGACGTAGTGCTGGATAACCTTGTCGTCGGTTAGGGTGTGGACGTAGTTGTTGAGGGTGGTGGTGACGCGTATCTCTATGGTGTTGTCGCCGGGGTGGAGGAGGGGTGCCACGTTGTCGTATATCCTTTCGCCATACCACTTCACACCGCAGCTGGTACCATTGATGAAAAGTTCACAGATGTCATATACCTCTCCAAGGTCGAATATGGGGTTGGGGCCGATGCTGTCGTAAGGAATCTGTGCGGTGTAGGTGAGTGTGCCGGAGAAGTCTTTGAACTGGGTTTCGCGTAGGTCGCAGAGTCGGGTCATCACGGTGTCGCGTGTCCAGCCCTCGATGGCGTGGTGGAGCGAGAGATGCCACTCGGCGGAGATGGGGAAGTAGTGCTGCCCTTCGTTGTAGGCGGGAGACCATTGGGGGATTTGAGAATTGAGAATTGAGAATTGAGAATTGAGAGTTTCAACATCTTCGAAAAGGATAAACAGGCTTTCGGCTGGGGGGAGGTAGAGCCAAGTGAAGCCGTTTTCATGCGTGAGCAGTTGCTTCTCGTCGGTGGCAGGATTGTAAACCCAAGCAGTGCGGCCTTGGTAGATTTCTTTGG
>CAZTVH010000197.1:0-4595 GCA_964616965.1 uncultured Bacteroidaceae bacterium
ACAGAGCCTGTTGAACTCCTCCAATTGCTCAATAGACAGTCGGGTGTCGTAGCACCAGCGGTAACGGCGCATAAAGCGACGCTGCTGCTTCTTGACATGGTTGAGTGTGTCGCCGTGGAAATTGGCCACGGGCGTGGCAACCACCTCGTTGACAAACGCCTCATAACGATTGAGAAACCGCTCCTCCCGAGTCTCGGATTGTGCTCCTGCCACCCACGAGAGGAGCAGCATCGAGAGACACAGCAGGAGCGATTTCTTCATACCCTAATGTCGAGCAACTATTTACCGTAATTATTCAGACCTTCGTTAAGGTAGGCAACAAACTTTTGCACATCGCGGTCGTACTTGTAGTTCTCCTTGGTGAGCACTTTGCCATCGCTGTCGATAATGACATAGTAGGGCTGGGCATTCATGTTGTACATACTCTTCTCGTAGTACAGGTTGCGACGACCGAGGGTTTTCAGCACCTTGCCCTTCTCGTCAGTCACCCACTCGTCCTCGGCCAATTCGATAGTATTCTCATCGACATAAAGGCCACACATGACAAATTTAGTGGTGAGGATTTCCTTGACCTCCTTGTCAGCCCACACATAGTGCTCCATCTCGCGGCAGTTGGCGCAGGTCTTGCCTGTAAAGTCTATGAAGATGGGTTTGCCAACTTTCTTAGCATACGCCTTGGCTTCATCAAGGTCAAAAAAGCCGTTGAAACCGCTAGGCATGTGTAGCTTGTCGGCATACTTGCGCGTGCCCAATTCGTCCACGACCATGCCCGGCTGATAGGCGATGGTACCCGCGTTTTCTTCAATACTACGCTCGATGTTGAAATCCTGTGTCTCCATAGAGGGAACTAAGCCCGATATGGCTTTAAGGGGAGCACCCCACAGCCCCGGAATCATATAGACCACAAAGGCAAGGTCGAGGATGGCAAGGAACAGGCGCACAACACCTATATGCTGCAAATCTTCATCGCCCTTGAACTTGAGCTTGCCCAAGAGGTATAATCCCATCAGGCCAAAGATAACAATCCAAAGGGCGAGATACGTCTCACGGTCGAGCAATCCCCAGTTGCAATAAAGGTCGGCCATTGAGAGAAACTTCAGACCGAAAGCCAACTCTAGGAAGGCGAAAACCACCTTGACAGTGTTCAGCCAACCACCCGACTTCATATTCTTCAGCACCGAGGGGAACATGGCCAACAGCGTGAAGGGTGCAGCGAAGCCAATGCCGAAGCCCAACATGGTGACGAGCGACACCCAGCGGTCGGTGGTGCTGGTAGAGAGGCTGACCAATGCGGCACCCAGAATGGGACCCGTGCAGCTGAAAGAGACCAGCACGGTGGTTAGGGCAATAAAGAAAGGTGCCAACAGACCACCCTTGTCTGCCTGCTCGTCCGACTTGTTAATCCACTTCTCCGGCATCTTGATTTCAAACAAGCCGAAGAAGCTGAGTGAGAAGATAAGGAAGATGATGAAGAAGATGAGGTTTGGCACCCAGTGTGTGCCGATAAAGTAGAGGGCTTCGGGACCAAAAACAAGGGTGAGGATGGCTCCCAGCACAGCAAAGAGGAACACAATGGAGAAGCCAAAGAACCAGGCCTGGCGACGCGAGGCACGCTTGTCGTCGGTAGAATTCATAAAGAAGTTGACCGTCATCGGTATCATGGGGAACACACAGGGGGTGAACATAGTCAATATACCACCCAACAAAGCCCAAAGGAACACCTCGATGAGCGACTTCCCTTTCTTATCTGATGGTGCCTCCTCTGCCTCCGCCACAGCGGCGACAGCTGTGTCTACCACAGGCTCACTCTCCTGCACAGCCTCCTGCTCTTCAGCCTCTGGGGCCGACTCTCCTCCATCCGCCACACCATTCGCCAAGGGCAGCACAGCACCTTTTACCGAGAAAGAGAAGTCGCGGTCGTCAGGGGCGATGCAACTGCCGTCGTTACAGAGCTGGTATCCAAAGGTGCCATTGACTTTGAAATTCTTATCCGACAGCCGTTCTATCTTCTGGCGGAACACCACTTTGCCACTGAAGGAGCGGACGGTGCATTTAAAATCGTTGTCGTACTCCTCGTGGGGCTTAGGCTCCTGCACTTTGCCAACGAGCTTATAGTCTTTCGACGGGGTGAACTCGAAATAGATGGCAATAGGGCCTGCAGGGTCGGTGTACTGCGAGTAGAGATGCCAACCGGGGTCAAGATTGGCTGTAAAAACCAATTCAGACTCCGACTCACTGAGGTCTTTGACCGAATAAGTCCATTTGACAGGGTCCTGCAGCTGGGCAAAGCTCGCAAGAGCCATGCCCAAAAGGAGTAATAGTGTCACTAATCTTTTCATATACCTATCTTTTATTGTTTATTTTAACGTGAACTTGACAGAGCGTGTGCCCGTCGAGGTCTTGACCCTGACGGTGTAGGTGCCCTTCTTCATCTTTGAGATGTTGATATGGCTGCCTGTTTGATATTTCGGCACCGTCCTGACCTTCTCTCCCTTGGAGTTGACAAAGGTCACCTCGGCCTGCGGGCTGTTCATGGTGATGGTGATATAGCCCTCCTCAAGGTTGGGAGTTAGCTTGATGCGATCCTCTGCCTCAGGTGCGGCGTTATTTCCCTTATTGGGTTTATTCCCCGAAACGTTCCCACTGGTCCGCGGGCCCTCATCATTCTCCGAATTCTCTGAATTCAAAGTGTTTTCCGATGCCTCTGCCAGTTCTGGCTTCCTCATTTTGTAGCCCGACAGGCACCAGAGCCCCTTCTCGTCGGTGCCGAGCCACACGTTGCCGTTGCGGTCGATAGTGACATTTTGGAACATACACCTTGGCAGCTGGTCGCCAGCGCGGAACGTGTCCCACTGCCCATCACAGTCAAACACCGCCACACCTCCGTCCGTGGCCATCCACAGATGCCCCTCGCGGTCAAAGGCAAGGTCGTTGATTTGGTTGCCCGGAATGGGGCAGTTGTCGGTATTGAACACCTGCCATGTCTCACCATCAAAGCGGCAAAGCCCTTCGAGGGTGCCAACCCACTTCACACCCGCCTTGTCGATAGCGAGGGAGAGGACTATGTTGTGCGGCATCTTCGAGTTTTTAGTGGTGTAGGAAAGCCATCGCCGACCGTCGAAGACACACAGCCCGTCGTTAGTGCCTATCCACTTGCGGTCGCGGTTGTCGATGACCACACAGAGAATAAAGTCGCTCAACAGCTCCGAGTCCGAGGCGGTATACTTGTTCCAGTTCACCCCGTCGTATTGCACAAAGCCGCTCAACGTCACCCCAATCCATTTCACGCCCACATGGTCCACGGCTATGTCGCGGATATACTTCATGTTGAGGCGGTGTGTCTCTTCGGCGTGTTCAAACCAGCGGTTGCCGTTGAACTCTATCACCCCATAGTCGTCGGTGCCAATCCATAGGGTGTTGCCCTCCACCACCAGACAGTTGACAAACTGGTTCTTCAACTTCTCGTTAAAGTCGGCATAGTCGGTCCACTGCCCGTCTTTGAACTTATTCAGTCCCTGTGTCGACCCTATCCAGAGGTTGCCACGGTTGTCGGCAGCCACGGCAAGTATGTTGTTGCCTACCAGCCCAGAATTTTTCTCCGTATAGTTAGTCCACTTCTGCGCCGATGCAGTGATGGCTGTCAATGTGAAAAGCGATATTATTAGATGTCGGAACATGTTTCAATTTTCAACTTTCAATTATCAACTATTAGGTCTTGTGCTTCTCCTTCTTGGCTGCGGGAAAGAGCACATTGTTCAATATCAGCCTGTAGCCAGGCGAGTTGGGGAATAGGGAAAGGTCGGTGGGCGGGTCGCCTACAAAGTGGCGGTAGTCCTCCGGGTCGTGTCCGCCAAGGAATGTCCAAGTGCCTTTGCCATACTCGCCGTGCAGGTATCGCACCTCGTTCAGCGCCTTATTCTCAGCCAATATCACAGCCGACGACTTCACACACTCTCTGCGAAAGGCTGTCGTCTGCCCCATAAAGCCGTGAATCACACGGGTGTGATTTTGTGTCAGCATGGTAGGCACCCAGTCCCACTTGGCCGAGAACTCGAAGAGGGTGAAAAAGTCATTTTTCTCGTTCACCGCCTTCTGACGCGAGCGGTCGTCCACGTCGATGGTCGAAATCTCATACTCGTATGGGTTAGTGCTGAGTCTGAAATTCTTAAAGGCGAACGTCTTGTTATAGTCCAGCTGGCCCTGCGCGTCGGGCTGCATGGGGTCGCCGTCGAACATCACGTCGCAGATGTCCACATTCTCCGCCGCCAGGGCCACATCGTAGCTGTCTGGTGCCGAACACATGGCAAACAAAAAACCCCCGCCCATCACAAAGTCGCGTATCTTATGCGTCACCGCCAATTTCAGCTGGCTCACCTTGGCATAGCCCAGCTTGTTGGCCGTCGCCTCCTGCTGGCGCACATCCTCTATGTACCACTGCTGGTTGCGGTAGTTGCCCCAAAACTTGCCATATTGGCCCGTAAAGTCCTCGTGGTGAAGGTGCAGCCAGTCATAGGTGGGCAGTACCCCGGCCATCACCTCCTCGTCGTACACCACGTCGTAGGGTATCTCGGCATAGGTGAGCACCAGCGTCACCG
>CAZTVH010000198.1:0-4592 GCA_964616965.1 uncultured Bacteroidaceae bacterium
AATGTGTTAGTCTTTTTTTGTGACCAGTGATAAGAAAGCACTCGTTTCACTGATCACAGGTCACTGGTCACTAATTAACGAATTCATTTTTCTCGCGAACCACCAAAGGCCAAACGAGAGCAGCAGGAGACTGCCGACAATAATAATCAGGCAAACCACATTGGTTTGACCACTGAAATCAATGAAAGAAAGGGAGTTGTTGGCGACGTGGACAATCATGCACAGTATGAGGCTACCCGTGCGCCAATAGAGCCACCCTAGGATGATTCCGAACACCAACGAAACAACAAAATGCACTCCAATTCCGTGAAGCAATGCAAAGATAAGAGCGGTGACTAGGATGGCAAGCCACGGACGGCATCGCGACTTAAGCAGGCCACCAAGAAGAATGCCCCGAAAACCAATCTCTTCCAATATCGGACAAAAAATGCATCCACAGAGCAAGCCTGCTATACCTGGGAAGAGATGCTTAGCTGTCTCATTCATAGATTCAAATTCTTTTGGGGAAAGCTGCTCAATATCAATCAAAACCAAAACGGATACTAAGACCATCACATAAGCTGCAGCAATCAAGACAGCCATGCCGACCGCAGGCCAGACTCTACGCTTCCCGATGCATCCAAACGACAGCTCAACATAGTGCTTGCCGAGATAAACGACGGTCAACAAAACGAATCCTGCCAGCCTTGTCCAGCTCATAATCTCATCGCTCCCAGTGATGCCTCCCACGATATTGCCGACAACTGCTGTTGCACAATATAAAAGACACCAAAGCAGAAACATCTTAATTGTATTGCCCCAGCCCTCTTCCATTTTCTTTCTGCCTTTAGTAACGCCAATTGTATGAATTATGAAATGTTTGACCGACAATTATGTCCATCATTCACTCTTGGCATTTTCTGCAAGCCATATGTCGACGTTTACTTTTATAGTAGAGACAATTTCTTGTGCCTTTGGATAGAGATCATTGGCTGACTCCTCATCATGATTGAAGAGATCTTCATAGTCGCCAGTCTGACGTTCTTCGAACAATTGGCTGTATTTCTTACCTAGTGATGGGGCAAATACTCCTGTACGAATGAAATGCAATCCAAACATCTGTTTCACACCATCATGCGACTTGGTAATGATACCATTGGCTACAAGTAATGCGCTAACAGCATAGTAACAGGCATAATACATCCTATTGACCGCTGTATTGTAGAATCCGTTTTGAAGTAGTACTTTTACTTCATCCAGCGTACTCTGTGCGTTCTCAATGCGATAACGGACAACGTCTATTCTGTCTTTATCGGTCAGCATATCTATAGTCTTATTCTGTCGGTTAATACATTGTCACGAAAAGGAGTCATTCTTTCTTCCCATTGGGATTTCGCAAGGATAAAAGGCTCTATTGACACGCCTGTATCCAATTCAATGGAATAGGTAACATCGTATATTTGATCCTTGTCATGTGGGCTTATTTTCGGCTTGTTGAAGAGCACAAGTAGGTCTATGTCAGAATCGGGACGGGCATCGCCACGAGCCTCGCTGCCATAAAGCCATACCTCGATGTCGAGGGAGAGTGCATCGAGACCCTTCTTAATGGCTTCAGTTATATGTGGACGTCTCATGGTGTCACTAATTTTCGATTTGCAAAAATACACAATAATTCCGAATCGAACAAAAAAACTTTGCTACTGTAGAGAAAAACGCCCTTATTGGTAAAGACTGTCAGCTATGTTGCTCCACAAAATCCATTATCTTCTTTGCCAAAGCATCGCGGTCTTCGTCTGTCATGCAGAGACCGAATCGGTAGCGGTGCTTGCCAGAGTAGACTATGCGCAATGTTTCTGGTCTGTCGTTCTGATAGTATAGTGCTCCCACCGTGTCGTGATGGGGCTCCACATTCTGGATGGAGGAGAGCGGAATCTCTTTCCAGCGTCGGAAGATACACTTGCGACACTCGATGATTAGCCTGTCTTGGTGCACCCAGACGGTCTCAACAGCTAGTCTCCAGCGCAAATAGTTGTCCAGACGAGATAATCCGGCAAACACTAACAGAACAATTTCTGGGACAAAAAGAATCCACAACCACCTGACTCCCAGTGCCGGGTTTGGAACAGTCAGACATCGCCAAATCATAACCATCATTAACACTATAAGTCCGAGGCACATCACTACAAGAAAGAGTTCGTAGGCGTAGTCCAATCGTTGCCAATTGTCTTGCGCCTTATGTCCTGTGTTTGTTGCCAGTCGCTCCATCTTTAAGAAGTAAGAAGTATGGACTAAGAACTAAGAAGTTGATCAGCAGCTAACTTTCAATTTTCAACTTTCAACTTCACAGGGGCTGATGCCGAGTTTCAGATTGCAACGGAGCAAGCCCTTGTCGTAGAAACCGATGATGTCGTCCGAGGGGTTGAGTGCCATGCCAATGTTGAGGTCGTTCAACGCCTTGCGATAGTCCTCTTTACCCATGTAAGCCTTGGCTCGTGTGGCATAGAGGTGAGCTTTGGTGCAGACATCTCGCTCCTGTCCTTTCAGTTTCAGTGCGGCGGTGCAGTCGGCAATGGCTCGGTCGTATTCATTGCGATAGTTGTAGAGTGTGGCACGGTTGTTATATGCCGACCAGCTAGGTTGTAATGCTATGGACTTCGTGTAGTTATCTATTGCCTCCTCAACGTTTCCTTGACATTGGAACACCAATGCCAGATTGCTGTAATAGACTCCTATCATGGGGTTTAGCTCAATAGCCTTGAGGAAGTAGGGCATCGCCTTGCCCAGCTGGTTGAGGCTGCCGTAAAGCTCGCCGATATTATTGTACGCTTCCGAACTCTGCGGGTCAATTTGGATAATCTGCTCGTAGAGGGCGATGGCTTCCATTGGGTCTGTGGCTTGGACGGCCTGCTGGTATAGTTCTTGTATGGTCATTTTATATTAATGTGTTAACGTGTTAATGTGTTAGTCCTTGGCGCATCAAAGATTTACAAATTCAAATGTGTAAATGTGTGAATCTTTGACTAACGAATTAAGGAATTAACACATTAACGAATTCAAAACGTCATTTTTGCATTATTATTGTTGTCGAATACAATATTTTTACCCCAATGGCGTTATTACAGAAAATGTAATAACATGAATACTCGCACACTGTTTCTAACCCTGTCAGCCTCCCTCTTGCTGATGGTAGGATGCCAAAAAGAGGACCGTATTGTCCCCGACACTTCAAATCCATTTTATGGTATCTATAGCCCGTCTGGTCAGATTAAAGAAGTGTCCTCCAACAGCGAGACACTCCTTACCACCCAGTGGATTGGTAGGCGGCTAACGGCTGTAGAATACATCGACACATCGGACGAGTCCGACATGATTGCAAGCCAATACAACTACGACAGTCGCAACCGCTTGGCAAGCATCGACAGCAATATCTTCTTCACCTACAATGGCGACAACCTCCTCTCCTCTATCAAAATCATTTTCAGCGATAGGACCCGCACGCTGTTATTCAGATACGACGGTAAGTTGGTGCCATGTATGGTTGTCGATAGTATTCTTTATCGCACTTCTCCCGACATCAACGAATGGTACAGCACTACCACAGCCTACCACCTCGAATGGGATAAGGGCAACCTAGTCAAAGCCACACCTTCTGACGGTAACGGACTGAGGTATGAATTCCTTTACGACGACAACCACAATCCCTTCTGCGGGTTGGCGTGGAGTCCTGTTTTGGAGCTGGAAGACCTCCTTCATCATCCCTCCTTCTTCAGCCGTAACAACATCTTGGATGTATTCGGCTACAATGCAGAAGGTAGCATCACATACTATTGCCACTACGGCTACGAACTCTACAATACCTGGCCGCAAGTGATATACAAGTCCGTAGGATTGAACAACAACAGCCACCAAACAATCAACATCAGCTATCAATAGAGAAAAGTAAAAACTAAAAGGTACAAACTATAAGATGCGACAGCCTACTTTTTAGTTTTTAGTTTCCACCTTTTACTTCAATATTTTAACACATTCAATCATGATTATCACAACCACCCCCACCGTCGAAGGTCGCCAGATTGTTGAATACCATGGCGTCGTATTTGGTGAAGTAATCACCGGCATTAATTTTGTAAAAGATTTCTTTGCAGGCATCCGCAACATCGTTGGCGGTCGTTCCAACTCCTACGAGGAAGAACTCAACAATGCCCGTACCAATGCCATGCGTGAGTTGGAAACCCGTGCTGGGCGCCTCGGTGCCAATGCCGTAGTAGGTGTCGACATCGACTACGAAGTCCTCGGCAATAACAATGGCATGCTCATGGTCACCGCCTCCGGCACCGCCGTCACCATCCGCTAACGTATGTCTGACCCTCCACGTATCGCTCGTATTTTCACGTATTTTATTCTTGTGATACGAGCGATACGTGGAGATACATTATAAAAATGAAGATAATACTGTCGATATTCACGGCACTCCTTCTCCTCGCCACCACAGCTTCGGCCCAGAACGTAGACACCGCCAATCATTCCGATGAATTGTTTGTCGAGTATGAGGAAGATCCAGTATTCCCCGGTGGCCTCGAAGCGTTGCATAAATTCATCGAAGACAACATGCA
>CAZTVH010000199.1:0-4574 GCA_964616965.1 uncultured Bacteroidaceae bacterium
GATTCAGCATCTTCGATGCTGTTGAAAAATCAGTCAAATATAGCATAAGAGCCTTCTCATTTTTCAATTCTCAATTTAAGTGCCTACTTGTAGAGGTAGCGCGACACGCAGTCGTCGGGGTTGATGGGGTTGAAGTCCTGCGTGGCCATGTCGATGAAGCTGACGGTGATGTTGGTGGATGCCTTGTCGTCAAGTTCATAGGCATCAGCAGTATACCATACAGTCACCCGATTGCCGACTTGTGCTTCGACACCGATGACCACTTGGTTGGCGAGGTCGGACGAGGTGAGCTGATAGATGGTGTTGGGCACAATCATCTTAATTTCGCGCTTGGCGACCAACTGGGTGCCGTCGTACTCAAAGACGGTGACATTGGCCATGTCGGTGTAGGAATCGGTGTAGGTAATACTGTACTCCTTCTCCTTGAAGCAGGAGGTGAGGGTTAGGCAGCTAAGTGCCACAAGGGTGAAAAGTAACTTTTTCATGGTTGGATGTTTATATGTTGTTATGTTGATACATTGGTATGGGGTCACTCGCCTTCGATTTTGAGGAAGGAGTGGACGGGAGCGATGGCATTGAGCTTCTCATGGTCGTAGAGGTCGGGGAATTCGACGATGAAGAGGAACTCTTTGACTTTGACCTTGTACTCCTTGCCGTCGATGGTGACAACCTCGCGATTGAGGGCATTGGCGATGCCGATAGCTGTGCCGCCAGTGGCGAGGATGTCATCGAAAAAGGTGAGGCTGATAGTGTCGCCTTCGGGCTTGCAGGCTGCTATATCGGAGAGGCGGTAGTAGACATGGTCGGCACCGTATTCCTTCATAATCGCCACGTCATGCAGGTCGCCTTCGGCATAGGGGAGCTTGCCCTTCTTGCGGATGGGGACAAGGTTGCGCACCGTCTGCGAGACGGCGAGCAGCGGTGCAGCGAAGAGGAACCCACGTGCTTCGACGGTGGCAACATTGGGGCAGTGGGTGTGCACATCGATATCGGCAACCAGTTGGTTGAAAGCCTCTTTGTTGGAGAGGAATGGGAGTATGTCGATAAAGTCGATGCCAGGCTTGGGGAAGTCGGGATAGTGGTTGATGATGTCGGAGTAATTCATATAAAATTGAAAGTTGAAAGTTGAAATATAGTTGCGAGATTAGTTCTTACTTTTTAGTTCTTACTTCCATCAAAGGGCCCAGATGAGGAGGCCGGAACAGATGATGATGCCGGTGATGAGGAGGTCGATGAGGCAGAAGCCCATGATGTCCTTGGCATCTAGCTTGGCGATGGCTAGGGCGGGGATGGCCCAGAAGGGCTGGATGAGGTTGGTCCATGCGTCGCCCCAGGCGATGGCGGTGCCGGTGAGGCCGGGGTCGACACCGAGGTTGGCACCGGCGGCAAACATGATGGGTGCCTGAATGGCCCAGTGTCCGCCACCCGAGGGGACGAACATGTTGAGCACCGCAGCGCAAAGAAAGGTGAGCAGCGGATAGGTGACGGGGGTGGAGATGTCGATGCAGGCGTTGGCGATGACGGTGCCAAAGCAGATGCCACTGGCACCGACACCCGTGATGATGCCCATGATGCCCGCATAGAAGGGGAACTGGAGGATGATGCCCGCAGCCCCGGTAGCGGCATGGGTGAAGGCACGGACGTAGGCGAGCGGGGTGCCGTGGAGCAGCACGCCAAGGAAGAGGAAGAGCATGATGACACTGCCCAAGTCGAACGAGCCGCCACGGAAGCCTAGATGAATGATGAGGTAGGCGAAGCCGATGATGGCAACAATCCACGACAGCAGACGCGACTGCTCCATGCGTTGGGCTGGTGTGACTGGCGAGTTGCCGGTGACATTCATTTTGCTTGTCGGCTTATCGTCGGCGAGGAGCGCAGGGTCGACAGTGACAATGTCCTTCTTGGGGTGCATCAGGGTGTTGGTGACGACGATTGCCACAATGACCACCGCTACGATGGCAAGGTTGTAGGGGTTGAGGATGGTCTGCGACACGGGCACGGGCTCGGTGAGGATACCGTTTGTGGCCTTGGTCAGAGCCTCGCCCGGAGTGGCCATGGTGAGGGGAATGGAACCTGACAAACCAGCGTGCCACACTACGAAACCGCTATAGGCGGAGGCGATGAGCAGACGATAGTCGACATTGGGCAGTTTGCGGGCTATCTCTTTGGCAAAGATGACACCGACGATGAGGCCAAAGCCCCAGTTGAGCCAACAGGCGATGGCGGCGACAGCCGTAACCAAGGCGATGGCAGCGGCAGGGGTCTTGGGGATAGAGGCCAAGGCACTGATGCCCTTCTTAACGATAGGAGCCGAAGCAAGGGTGGAGCCACAGACAAGCACCAACGCCATCTGCATGGCAAAGGCGAGGAGGTTCCACACTCCCCCACCCCAGTGTTCGACAACCTCGATGGGGGTCTGGTGGCAGATGGGCATGGCAAGACATGCCGCCACAAGCGTGAGGATGATGGCGAAGATAAACGGCTCAGGCAGCCACCGCTGGACTAGTTTGACACAGAACTTGATCAATTGAAAGTTGATAATTGAAAGTTGAAACTATTTAAGTAGGTCGAGTATCTTCTGATAGAAGTCGGTGTTTTGCTGGATGACAGAGAACTGCTCGGCTCCAGGGCCGTAGGCAAAGACGGGCACCATGACACCGGTGTGTCCACCCGTACTCCATGAGGTATTGCTACGACCTGAGGCAATGTCGCCACTTTTGAGGGTGAGGCCGCCAGTCTCGTGGTCGGCAGTGACGATGACGAGGGTGTTGCCGTCGCGCTCGGCGAAGTCGAGCACGGCGTGGAGCATATCCTCGAAGTCGGCCATCTCGGCAGCAAGGTAGGCACTGTCGTTGTTGTGGCAAGCCCAGTCAATCTGAGAGCCTTCGACCATGAGGGTGAATCCGTTGTCGTAGAAGCTGAGTGTCTCGATGGCCTTGAGGGTGCCGAGGGTGAGCATGCGTCCGCGCTTGGTGGCATCGGGGGCATCCTTGCCCGAAAGGAGGGCGCAGATTTTGTGCCCTTTGAGGCGCATCATGTCGAGGGGGGTGTATGCCATCTCGTAGCCGCGGGCCATAAGGGTATCGATAGGAGACTTGCCGTCCTTGCGGTTGGGGAGTTGGAAGCTCCAAGCGTCGTTGCCAATCATCACCTCGAAGGGACAGAGAGCCATCTGCATACTGATGGAGTCGAAGTGCTTGCGCTCGGCGACATGGGCGTAGGTGGAGGCTGGTGTGGCATCGAGCACACTGCTAGTGACGACGAAACCGGCAGCCTTGCCAAAGAGTTGCTTGGCAGTGATGAGGAATGAGGGATAATCGGTGCCGTCGGGGCCTTTGCCGACATGGCGGTTGTCGACCTTGTGTCCTGTCATAAGGGCCGAGCCGCCGGCACCTGAGTCGGTGGTGTACCGGTTGTTGGAATAGGTGCGGGAGAACCCGACGTAGGGGAAGCGGAGGAAGGCGCTGTTGTCGCCTCGCTGGGCGACGATGGAGGAGTAGACCTGTGCGGTGCCCATGCCGTCGCCGACGATAAAGATAACGTTGTGGGGACGTTTGGGTTCAGGCTGCTGTTGGACAGTTTTGTTGCGTTGCCCCATAGCCAGCAGGGGAATGAGGGCAATAAAGAGGACGAGTATTTTCTTCATGGAATGAATATTGTTTATTTGTTTGCTAAGTTGTTGTCGATGTGATGGGCGTAGGCCTTGTTTGAGGACCCTTGTGGCCACAGGAACGAGGCGAAAAGCTTATTCGGTGCCGAAGATACGGTCGCCGGCATCGCCCAAGCCGGGCATGATGTAGCAGTCTTGGTTCAGTCCATCGTCGAGTGCGGCAGTGTATATGTCGACATCAGGGTGCTCTAACTGGACGCGCTTCACCCCTTCGGGAGCCGACACGAGACACATCATGCGGATATTGCTGTAGCCGTCATCCTTGAGCCGACGGATGGCATCACACGCGCTACCGCCCGTTGCCAGCATAGGGTCGGTGAGGATGACCAGACGGTCTTTGCCTTCGGGCATCTTGTAGTAGTAGAAAACGGGTTCGTGGGTTGTCTCGTCACGATACATGCCAATATGGCCCACCTTGGCGGCAGGGATGAGGGTGAGGAGGCCTTCGACCATGCCCAATCCGGCACGGAGTATGGGAACCACTACCACCTTCTTGCCAGCCAGCTCGTGAGCTATCATGGGCTGCATCGGGGTCTCAATCTCAACATTCCGCAAAGGGAAGTCGCGCGAAATCTCGTAGCCCATAAGCATACCTATTTCTTTCAGCAGTTCGCGAAACTCACGAGTGCCTGTTTCTTTCTTACGCATGATGGTGAGCTTGTGCTGCACCATAGGATGATTGATAATATGTAAAGCCATAATTATTGTATTTTAATCTATTGCACAAATAAACCCTTGTCGTCCACACATAAAAGGGCAATGCAAAAATACTAGATTTCCCTCTGTTAGACAAATTTTTAACATTTGAATTTTCAACACCATGTTAATAACTGAACCCTTTAGCGAGTGGCTATCAGCGGAAGCAGATGCTGCACGAAGAGGTCACGGCGGATGATGCGGTAGT
>CAZTVH010000200.1:0-4550 GCA_964616965.1 uncultured Bacteroidaceae bacterium
TTCCATATTGCTGAGTTTTTCGATTGCAAAAGTACAAAAATAATATGGATTGACAAAAAATATTTTTGCAGTGCCGAAAGTAGTGCGTACTTTTGATAATGCTAATAACGATTAAAAACTACAGCATTAGGAAGAATGTATTGTTTATTGTAGGCTTGATGCTTGAGTGGTCGTTCAACAGGCAGCTGGCAGGGTGGCAGAGGGTATGATTGCTGATAAATGCAACGTAAAGTACCTTGACTACCATGATTTGCCAATGGTGAACTAGGACTTGGTGATGCCAAAGCATCCCGTTGTGGTGCGGGTAAGCAAGGAGGTGGTATAGGCAGACGTGCTGTGGATATTTACGTCAAAGTATAACTTTAGCTATCTGAGTGTATTCTCTCACTAATGAACATCGTGCCGAGTTGAAGATGCAAGCGGATGACTTTTGTGCGTTCAGTAGTGCGTATGAATGTTTTAATTCTAGATATGTCATGAGAAAAAGTTGGTAAAATATGTGTTATTTAGAAAAAAAAATCTGTCATGTCATTTTTTTTTTGTATTTTTGCAGCATGAAAATTAATCCGATTTACAAGGTCCGTAAGGTTGCGGGCGAGAATATCATTCTGTTACAAGGAAAGACAAGCGGCGACATGACCCGCGTTGTCGCGTTTAACGATTCAGCTTTGCTCATGTGGGATACGTTGCAGGGCAAGGATTTTTCTGTCCTCGATGCCACTCAGGTGTTGCTGGATAATTATGATGTGACACCCGATGTGGCGGGTGCCGACGCGAAGAAATGGGTGGACACCCTGCGTGAGAACGGGTTGCTGTTGGCGGAATAATCGTTGAGCTATGGCAGACAGAATCATGTATCTGATTGCCAACCATCGTATCTGTATTGTTGGTGACGATGAGGTGGCAATGTTGCGTACGATGCCGGGTTTCCCTGTGTTCGAGGTGCCGTCGACAGATGAACCTGAATGGCTGATTGAATTCGGACACCAGATCGAGGTGCCTGAGCATTGGACGGAGTTGTATAGTTTTATCTCCGATGTGGACGAGTCGCAGAGTGTGTTTGCCCGCAGTGAAGATGCCTACTATTTCATGATGAAGACGGTCGGATCGGATGCCAAGCCGTTGCTGATGCGCTATCGCGGAGGCAATGTGGTGGAGGCCACAATAGGCATTGATCCGCTGTTGTTGCGTTTTGCATTGTGGATGGCAGTGAGTCTGCTGTCGGCATCGAGTAAGATGGTGCTTATACATTCCTCGGTTATTGTTCATCAGAATAAGGCTGTTTTGTTCCTCGGAGAGTCTGGGACGGGCAAAAGCACGCATACACGCCTGTGGTTGAAACATATCCCCGATGCCCACTTGCTCAACGACGATAGTCCTATACTGGCTGTCGAAGATGGGGTGCCGGTGGTGTATGGCTCACCGTGGAGTGGTAAGACGCATTGTTATCATCAGCTCCGATTTCCGTTGGCGGCGGCGGTGCGGCTGTCGCAGGCTCCGTATAACAAGATTAGGCGGTTGAGTGTGGTGGAGGCTTTCTCGGCAATGCAACCTTCGTGTCCGCCAGCATTGGCTCAGGACGAGAAGTACGAGGATATGGTAGTGGATATGTTGTCGGATGTGTTGACGGTGGCTCCCGTGTTCCATTTAGAATGCCTACCCGATGAGGCGGCTGCATGGACTAGCCATGATGCCATTTTCAAAGCAGGGAACTGATAGTTGAAAAATGACAGGCAGACCTGTCTGTTGTAATACCTCGAACTCTTACAAATCAGCAATCGTGGAAACAATTCAAATATCGCTGCCGAATAGTCCAGATAATTTTTTGTTGGTGGAGATGTGCGAACGCTTGAAAGAAGGCATGGAAGTGACTATGCTATTTGGTGGTCGTAGCATGTTGCCTTTGATTAATGGCGAGGGGGATAAGATAAAGCTTCGTCCATTGGATAAAGGAGAAGAGTGCGTGCCAGGTGAAGTGTATCTCTTTTTCTACAACAACCACTATATCATTCATCGGCTACTGAAAATCAGTGATGGTGTGCATGTGTTTAGAGGCGACAACTGCTACTCGAATGAGGAGGTGTCCCGCGAGCAGGTGTTGGCAAAGTTGACGACGATTATCCGCCCCGATGGGTCGGAGGTGGATTGTGAAGGAGAGTGGTGGCACAAGGCATCGCGCCGAGTCCTCTGCCGTCGCAAGGTGCGTAACCTTGTTGTGAAACTAGCTAACAGCAAGGCACGTCGCCGTTGGGCAGTGCTATACTTTGTGCTGTTGGCTGTGTTGATGTGGGCACCGTTGAATGGGTTAGATGTGGAGTTGAACCGTTATGTCTTCGGCTTGCGACTTGACCATCTGTTGCACGGAGCAGTTTATATCCTTTGTCCGTTCTTTTTGATGGACTTTCTAAATCGCCACAAGGGGCATATTCTGTTGTTGGCCATTGTGATTGGAATATTTACCGAGTTTGTGCAATATTTGCTGCCGTATCGTGGTTTTGATGTGAATGACCTGATTGCTAATATTATTGGATGTATAGTGGGCTGGCTGGCCATACTGCCATTCTTGTTACGCAAAAGATAGTTTATTGTTGAGTTATAATATTTGATATAGATGTCAGATACACTAGTTATTACACCGACATATAACGAAAAGGAAAATATCGAAAGGATAATCCGTAAGGTGTTCTCATTGGAGAAGGAATTCGATATGCTCATCATAGAGGATAATTCGCCCGATGGTACGGCTGACATAGTGAAACGCCTTATGCGGGAATTCCCGAACCGTTTGTTTATCAAGGAACGTAAGGGGAAACTGGGCTTAGGTACAGCCTATCTGGATGGTTTCCGTTGGGGGTTGGAGCATGGGTATGAGTATATGATTGAAATGGATGCCGACTTCTCGCACAATCCCGATGATTTGCCTCGCCTGTATGAGGCCTGCTCTACGGGCAAAGGAGACGTGGTTGTGGGCTCACGCTATGTGGATGGCAAAATCAGCGTGGTGAATTGGCCTATGGGGCGGTTGATGATGTCGTATTTTGCCTCGGTTTATGTGCGTTTTGTAACGCGGATGAAAGTGATGGACTCCACTGCGGGCTTTGTGTGCTATAGTCGTAGAGTTTTGGAGAAGATGAAATTCGACAAAGTGAAGTTCGTAGGCTATGCTTTCCAGATTGAGATGAAATATACTGTCACTCGTCTGGGATTCAGAATTTATGAGGTGCCTATTATTTTCACCGACCGTGTACTCGGTACATCGAAAATGAGCATGAAGATTTTTAAGGAGGCATTCTTCGGTGTCTTCAATCTCCGTTTGAGAAATTGGAAGAAATATTGAATTCGTTAATTCGTTAATGTGTCAATTCGTAAATCGGATTACCCGTTAACACATTCGCTCAATCACACATTCACTAAACATGAAAAAAGTCTGTTTTATTATGTTCACGCTGGCTTTATCAGTCAGCGTTTTTGCACAGAACAAGATGCTCAGTTCGAAGCAGCTGATGACAGGAGGCCTCTATCCCCGTGCCACTATGCGCGGAGTGCAGTTCGTGGGCAATACCAATCAGATAGCCTATATTCAAGACACGGTTCTCTATATAGGGCAGCCTGGTAAGGCGAAGGAGTGTCTCACTCTTTCGCAATTGAACAAGGTTTTGGCATCGTCCGGTTTGGATGCGATGCCATATATGCCTTCCATAAAAGTGCTAAACGGTAAGGAGATTCGGTTTAATAATGGTGGCAAGGTGTTGCAGTATAACTTTGTCAAACGTACGCTCACTACCATTGCCGACTACCCTACGGAGAATGCCAGCCACCTCGACATGGAGGA
Source organism: uncultured Bacteroidaceae bacterium (assembly GCA_964616965.1). Classification (GTDB taxonomy): domain Bacteria; phylum Bacteroidota; class Bacteroidia; order Bacteroidales; family P3; genus Colimorpha. The sequence goes on from CAZTVH010000200.1 coordinate 3,833, forward strand.
GACGGGCTGCAAGTCTGCCTATACGGTCAACAATAATCTTTATGTGTATGACAAGGGCAAGGTGTTTTCCATCGAATCTGCCGACCAAGACATCGTCTATGGACAATCCGTCCACCGCAATGAGTTCGGCATCGAGAAAGGCACTTTCTGGTCGCCTAAGGGCACTTTGTTGGCCTTTTACCGCATGGACCAGTCGATGGTCACCGACTACCCCTTGGTGAACACTACTGCCCGCATCGCTCGCGAGCAACCGTTCAAATACCCTATGGCAGGTATGAAGAGCCATGAGGTGACGGTGGGTATCTATAACACAGCCAACGACTCGGTGCTGTATCTCGACACCCGTCGTGATGAAAGCGTTGCCGAACATGAGAACTATCTTACCAATATCAGCTGGGACCCTAATGAGGAGTATCTATACATTGCTAAGATTAACCGCGAGCAGAACCACATGTGGCTCGAACGATATTATGTTGCTGATGGTGAGTTCGACACCATTCTCTTTGAAGAGCAGAATAGCCGCTATGTCGAGCCGTGCGACCCCATGCTGTTTATTCCCGGCCACCCCGACCAATTCTTGTGGTTCAGCCTGCGCGACGGTTACAAGCACCTATATCTTTACAACACCGATGGCGAATTGCTCAAGCAGGTTACAAAAGGCAATTATGAGGTAGAGGGGGTCATCGGATTCGATGCTAAGGCGGAGAACCTCTTTATC
>CAZTVH010000201.1:0-4523 GCA_964616965.1 uncultured Bacteroidaceae bacterium
ATACGCGTGATACGTGGAGATGAAAGTTGGAAGTTGAAAAAGTTTTAGTTTTTACTTTTTAGTTTAAAGATGACCGAAAGCCAAAGACCCCAAGAGAAGCAGCAAGGCAATGCCCGGCGGACATTGCGCCTCGGAAACATAGTGAAACTGGCGGTCTTTCTGGGTATCGGATTTTTCTTCATCTACTGGTTTCTGCTGAAACTCGATGCCTCGCAAAAGCGGGCCATCTGGGACTCATTCACCCATGCCGACTATCTATGGGTGGGCTGCACCATGTGCACTTGCCTGCTCAGCCATTTTGTCCGTGCCCTGCGTTGGCGGCTGCTCTACGCACCGCTGGGCTACCGTCCGGGCCTGTCGGGCACCTTCGGGTCGGTGGTGGTGGCCTATCTGGCCAACCTGGCCTTTCCCCGGCTGGGCGAAGTGCTGCGCTGCGCCACGCTGCGCACCAGCGCGGGCATCCCTGTCGAGAAATCGCTCGGCACCGTTGTCACCGAACGTTGCGTCGACATCCTCGCCTTCGGGGTGGTGGTACTGATTGGGCTGTTGTGTATGTACGGACAGGCCAAGGAGTGGCTCGTAGACATACTCTCGGCCAAGAGCGAAAGCCTTCCGGGCCTGGCTGTCGCCACAGGAGCGGTGGTGCTGGCGGCGGTCGTAGCGGTGTTGCTGTACAGGTGGCTGCGTCCCCGACTGCTCCGCTACAAGGCCTTCCGCAAAGTGGACAAAATCGTACAGGGGGGCGTTGGGGGGCTGAAGAGCATCTTCCACCTCGACACTCGCTCCATCATTCTGTTTGTCATCTACAGCTGCCTTATCTACCTGCTCTATATCATGGGCGGCGTGTTCATCCTGCAGGCCTTCCCCGAGACGGTGGGTCTGGGATTTGGTGCCGCCTTTGTGGTGTATCTCTTTGGGTCGATAGGCATGACCATCTCGCAGGGCGGCCTGGGGGCCTACCCGGTATTGGTGTGGCAGGCGCTGGCGCTCTACGGCGTGAGCGAGGCGGTGGGGCTGGCTGCAGGTTGGCTTCTGTGGGGTTCGCAGCAGGCCATCATCATTGTGGTGGGCGTGGTCTACATCATCTATTTCTCAATAGCCAAAAGGGCGGAGAGCCACAGCAAGTAGTGCAGGGCCTCTGCAGGTGAATATCATATCAACGTCAAACATATCAACAACAAACATATCAACAACAAACACATCATGGAACACACTCGTTGTCTTATCATTGGTTCAGGTCCTGCAGGATATACCGCAGGCATATACACCGGCCGCGCCGACCTTCACCCCATCCTCTACGAGGGAATGCAGCCCGGCGGCCAGCTCACTATCACCACCGAGATTGAGAATTTCCCCGGCTACCCACAGGGTGTTGCCGGCACTGCCATGATGGCCGACCTGCGCCAGCAGGCCGAACGCTTCGGCACCGAGGTGCGCACGGGGTATATCACCGAGGTGGACTTCAGCCAGCGACCCTTCCATCTGAAGGACGACCACAACAATGAGATTGAGGCCGAGACAGTCATCATTGCCACTGGTGCCTCAGCCCGTTGGCTGGGCCTCGACAGCGAGAGACAGTACTATGGGCAGGGAGTGAGTGCCTGCGCCACCTGCGACGGATATTTCTACAAAGGACTCGACGTTGCCGTGGTAGGCGGCGGCGACACGGCCTGCGAAGAGGCCTGCTACCTTGCCACGCTGTGCAACAAGGTGTACCTCATCCACCGTCGCAACGAGCTTCGCGCCTCGAAGTCGATGCAGCACCGCGTGCTCACCAACCCCAAAATCGAAATGCTGTGGGACTCCACCACCAAGGAGATTTGTGGCAGCGACCTCGACGGCGTGACGGGAGCCGACATACAGAACGTGAAAACTGGCGAAGTGCGCCACATCGACATTGCCGGCTTTTTCGTGGCCATAGGCCACAAGCCCAACACCGATTTCGTTAAGGACTGGATTGAGCTCGACGAGCAAGGCTATATCAAGGTCCAGAACCCCGGCAGTGCCACCAACATCCCCGGCGTGTTTGCCGCTGGCGACGTGTGCGACCCACACTACCGCCAAGCCATCGTAGCCGCCGGCAAGGGCTGTATTGCCGCCATAGACGTGGAACGTTTCCTCCAGAACAACTAGTCTGCTTGGTTTACCGAAGGCACATAGTATCGTTGCTCATCCTGTTGCTGCTCGGCTCTGCCGCGTGGGGACAGGTGGGTGGCATTGGACAGCTGTCCAACTTGGCTCCTAGGTCAGGTAGCACCGGGCACCCTCCCACCACCCTCCCAGACAGCACCGACACCCAGGCCGACACCCTCTCCGACGACGGCCAACTCAAAGGTATAGAATATCATGTGGACATCCCCGACAGTGTGCTGCAGGCCTCCATCTTCTTTTTCCACCGACAGCACCTGCAGGTGAAAATCATGGAATTGGAGCATCCCGCCCTGTCGCCCACGGGTGCGCAATTCTGCGACCGTCTGGAGGCCCTCAACGGCAACTACTACCTCAACGTCACCGAATTGGGGCATCAACACTACGCCTTGCTGCCCGACTTTGAGGGCGCACCGTCGTTGGCATATAAGGCAACCCCATTCCCCGGCTTTTACAAGACACCCGACAACATCTATTTCTATCAGGTGCAAAAGCCCTACACCCTCCTCGGCTACCACAGCTCGCTGAACAAGGACTACCAGCTGCACGTCACCCATACCCAGAACATCAACAACCACTGGAACTACGCTCTCGACTACCACCTCTTCAGCCCCACGGGAGCCTTTGCCAACAGCTCTGCCACTGACCATCTGGTCGACCTCACCACCAACTACTACTCGCACGACGCCCGTTACCAGCTGTCGGCCGGCTTCATTTGGCAGAGATTTGTAGTGGGTGAAAACAACGGCCTGTCAAACATCGAGGACTACATCAGCAAGCGAAACAGCAACCTGACGGGCCTGCCCGTCAACGACACCCGCCGCATGAGCTTCACGGGCGACCGCACCCTTTTTGTCCGCCAGTCGTTCAACACCGTCCGGCAGTTTGAGTGGTACCGTCCCATCAAAGAGCAGGCGGTCGACACCATTGTCACCTACGACACCCTACACATAGCCCATTTCGACACCGCCATCCACGACACGGTGATTGTCGACAGCGTCACCTCCACAACCACCTACCAACTGCGCGACACCATCGTAGGCTACGACACGCTGCAGCCACACAAACCCCATGCCTACAACACCGGAGTCTTCGCCCTCGACCTCCAATGGGACAAGCAGAAGTACCGCTACGTCGACTCCACCCTCTACCATCGGCTTTCGGCCACAATCTATTGGACCAACGATGCCTACCCCGACCACCGTTGGCACAACCCCCTCAAACTCTATGGCGGCATTCGACCCGAAGTGGCCACGCTGCGACTCGACCCATCCATCTATGCCGACAGCACGCTGCGCGAGATGGCCCTCTACCCCTTTGCACGGGTGGAACTAAGTCCTTGGCCTGCAGCCATACTGAACGTGCTGGCCGAAGCCACCCCAACACTGTCAGACTACAACCTCGACGCACAACTGACATTCCCATTCCGCGACTCGTTGGGCAACTCCAACCAGAGCCTCTCCCTCCGCGCAGTGGTCAAGGCATGCAGCCCCGAACTCATCTACACCGCCCAAAACCAACGCCACGACTACTACCAACCTGCCCCCATCCGCTCCGTGGGCACACGCCGGCTGGAACTCAACTACCACCGTGCCGACCTCCTCGACATCCACCTTGCCGCCCATCATATAAGCCACAACATCTGGTTGCAGCAGCGCACCCTCGACGATAACACCACCATCCTCATCCCCTGCCAGCCCGATGGTAGCGCACTACTGCTACAGGGGCGACTGAACCTCTACCTCACCCTCACCCACTGGCTCCACTACGACATGCAGCAGATAGTCCAATACAGCAGCAACCAAGACCTCGTCCGCGTGCCGCTGTTTGCCAGCAAAAACTCCATCTACTCCGATTTCTACCTCTTCAACCACGTCCTCCACACACAGGTGGGCATCGACCTACGCTACCACACCCTTTTCAAAGCCGACGGCTACGACCCCATGCTGGGTGTCTTCTACCGCCAAAACGAGACCGAGGTGGGCAACTACCTATGGGCCGACCTCTTCATCAACCTGCAAATCAAACGTGCTACCATCTACGCCAAGGCCGGCCACCTCAACAGCTACCTCGAACAACAGGCCCACTGCATCATCCCCGGCTACCCCTCCAAGCAGTTTGGCTTCTACTTTGGCCTCACATGGAAATTCTTCGACTAAATATAAACTAAAAAGTAGAAACAAAAAACTAAAACTTTTTCAACTCTCAACTTTCAACTCTCAACTTTCAACTCCCAACTAAAAATAGCCCGTCAAGGCTTTTCGTTCAATAGAAACAAAAAACAAAAACCTATTACATGGCAAATCAAGAAGAAATATTCAAAAAAGTAGTCTCCCACGCCAAGGAGTACGGCTTCATCTTCCCCTCTAGCGAGA
>CAZTVH010000202.1:0-4519 GCA_964616965.1 uncultured Bacteroidaceae bacterium
GGCGAAGTCGCCTTTTAGTGGGTCGTCGGGGAAGATTTCGGACATCTTCTGTGTGAGGCGGCGTGCCGCCGACATCGTGGCGGAGCCGCATTGTAGCAGTCCCAGCCTCCGTGATTCGGCCAGCACATGTGTGTCCAAGGGCATGATGAGTGTGCGGCGGTCGATAAAGTCTGCCCACAAGCCCAAGTCCACCAGCGAGCCGCTACGCACCATCCACCGCAGAAACATGCACACCCGCTTGCAGGCCGACCGTGCGTCCTGTGGCACCAGACCGCCTATCCCCTCGCTCGCGAAATAGCCACAAATCGCCTCCACTGCCGACAACCCATCCGAGGCATGCCCCCTCACATATGCTCCCAATGAGCCATGTTCCAACAACAAGCGTCGGTACGCCCTCAGAAAAGCGTTCATCTGCCCCACCGTGTTGAGCCGATAAAAGCAACCGCAGCTCTCGGCGGGCAGTACTGCCTCAAAACCACCCTCGCGCACCCATGCGTCCACCTCACCATCGGTGCAATCCAACAGCCACTGAATCTTAGGCATAAACTGCTTGCGGCTGCCATAACTGAGGCATGAAGCCACGAATGCCGTCGCCTCCTGATTCGCCTTACCCACCACCTGATGCATAAACCACGACGGGTCGCCCTGCAAGAACGCCTCCGTCTCATACATGGCGGCATATCGCCTCAATTCATGATGCACTAATTCTTCTATCATGCTTATTATTATAATATTAACAAGAAACCCACTGTTCCTTGCGGCTTTGCAAATATACTCCTTTTTATTCTTTCCGCCAAAAATAATCATCACACCCACATTTTCCCCTCTTACCTCCCATACTTATTCTATCGTTATACTTTATTTATACCTTAGTTATTCTATATATAATAGTATAACTAAGGTATAAATATAGAATAAGTATAGGATAAGTGCAAAAGAAACGCAGGAGCTTCTAGGAAAGCACAAGGGGGAGAAAACGGGGATGCGGAGAACTATAAAATACTATCGAAGAGACATTTCCTGAGCGAAAAGGCGGCGGCGGTAGTCGTCGAGGAGGGCGATGGGGTCGTGAAGGAAGTCGACAGGAAGGGCTGACGGTGACAGGCGGTAGGCGGGAGTGTTTTTGAGGTATTGGAGTATGCGGAGGCCGTCGACACGCTCGGCACAGGCACGGACGAAGAGGGTGCGGCTCTTGAAGTTGGCTCGGAGGGGCGACCAGAGGTCGTCGGTGGCAAGTTGCTGGCGGAGGAAGGGGGTCATGGGAGTCTCTACATCGCCGTCGTAGAGGGCGGGAAAAAGGTCGTAGGTGGTCTTGACGGCGGCGAAGCCCTCGTTGGAATAGAAGGGGTAGCTATCCTCCATAGCCGCAATGCCTTTGGCTATGGCAGGCCCGGTGCCGAAGGGCACGCGCGACGAGTTGCGCCCCTGCGGGCGTACCACCATGCCTTGCGTGCGGTAGGGTTCGACAAATTGGGTCGCTATGCGTCCTGTCTTGGCGAATTTTTGCAATAAATAAAAATCCTCGCCACCCTGCAGGGGGGTGATGCCCCCGACGCGGCGGTAGGCCCATAGGGGGAACACCATTGCGCTGCCTAAGGCGGTGAAAGCATATGGGCTGCCAATACGCAACAACCCCAATAGGTAATGGCGCATATAGCATTCGTAGCGGAGCAGTGGACGGTCGAGAGCCTCGTCATGACTGAGGGGATGATAGTATGGCACACTGAAAGCGTTGCGGTCAGGGTAGGCATTCATGGTGGCAAGGACTGCTTCGAGATAGTCATTGTCGAAGTCGGTGTCGGCATCAAGACTCACCACCAGCTCGTCATTGCCATGTTCCTCCATGATGCGCTCGAAGAGCAGTTTTCGTGCCCAGCCCACACCCTTGCGTTTGCCTGTCCAGCCGCAGCCTTGCGAACTGCGGTCGATGACAACCAAGGGCAGGTCGCGCACCTCGCGCAGAAGGGCTAGGCACGATTGGTTCTCCTCGTAGCCATAGCCACCTTCGAGGTTGTTGACGCAACAATAGAGCGTGAAATGACGGCAGGTCTGCCGACGCAGCCGTTCTAGTATCAGCGGCAGGTTGCCGCGTTCTGCCAATAGGGGCAGGGCTACAGAGATATGGGCGTAGCGGGGCATCAGTGTTTGACCACCTTCACTGGGCGGCCTTCAACGTTGATGATGTAGACACCCGCCGGGCGGGCGGTGAGGTCGTAATGGTAGACTCCATTGGCCCCCTCAATGGTGACGGCACCTGTTGTGGGGTTGGGAAAGACAAGCATGTTTACAACTGGTGCATCGATGCCGACAGGGTTGGTGTCGTCGAGGCTGTGAATTTCCTTGATATAGTTGATGAGGGCGTGCGACTGGCACTGCCAGTAGTGGTTGAGGCGGGTGGTGGAAAGGGTCTTGGAGGTGGAGAGCTCCATGGTGAGCTCGCGCATGTTGTGGTAGTAGTTGAAATAGTCTTGGCGGCCATTGGAGATGACATACCAGTCGCCACCGACGATGTAGCCGTTGGAATTGACATCGCGAAAGCGTTGGCTGTCCACCAGCCGGCATGTGTCGACGAAACGTTTGCACACTTGCTTCCACCACTCGTGGTGTTCGTTGAGTTGCTCGTATGAGGTGTAGCTGTCCCACGGGTAGTTCATCACCTCGGAGCCGCCGTGGAGGTTGGCGCTGAGGCGGAAGTTGTGTTGCGAGACGTAGTCAATCATCGCCTCGTTTTCGGGCTGCAGGGGGTCGAGAGGGTCGGTGCCGAAGGGGTCGGGATAGTTGCGGTTGAGGTCGACATAGTTGGCATTGTATCGCATGGCGCGGGCTACGGTGTTGTTGCCGCCACGGTAGGTTCCGTCGGGATTGGAGAGGGGGTTGATGCAGATGCGTGTGCGGTCGAGGAGGCTGGTGATGTCGGGCGAGGTGCCGTAGCTGCGGAGCAGCGTGTCGCAAAGGCGGAGCATGAGGTAGAAGCCCGTCACCTCGTCGCCGTGCATGGTAGAGGAATAAAGGAACTCTGGGCGGTAGAGGTCGTTGTCGGACGAACCCGTGATGGCCAGTGAGAGGATAAGGCGGCCTTGCACCGAGGTGCCGATGGTGTCGAGGTGGCAGAGCTCGGGGTAGTTGTTGACGAAACGCTGCATCATGGCTGTATAGACTTCGTAGGTGGGGTATTTGTCCCACGAGTCCATCTCTTCAAGGGTGGTCGCCATGGTGACGGCCTTGGGCGAGAGGGTGTCGGGCACGGGCGGGAACGCGTCGGGACGCGGTTTCTGGGCTATGGCGACGACTGCTGGGAGGAGGAATAGCGTTATAAGGAGCTTTTTCATAATAAGTCAAGTTGGTTTTTTCACACACAAAAACTCTGAGTACTCGGATTTCTCGGAGTACTCAGAGAAACAATATCCTGAGTGAGGGATGTGCTTTAGAAATGAGTTTCGGCGGGGTCGTGGGGAATACCCGTTTTGCGAATCTTGCCCGGAGCCTGAGGGGCACGGGGACGGCTGATGCGGTGGGCGGGACGCTTCTGGCGGGGGATGTACTTGATGTCGCCATCGGCATTGACCTCAAGGCCGTACACCTTGCCGGTGGTAAGGTTCACCTTGATGTGCCAGTAGTGGCCGCATCCGCCCTCGGTGAGAACGATGTCCTGCGTGAGACGCTCGGCAGCATTCTCGTCCCAGACGAAATTGGCCCACACGATGCGGCAGCCCGTGATGTCGGTGAAGCCGACATACTGACGCTCGTAGCGGCGCATGTGCTCGTCGATAACAGGACACATACCCTCTTGGTTGATGTGGTGACGGTTCACATAGGCGATACGCTTCTGGATGAGCCGTTCCGCCTCGGCGATATCCTCCTCGGTGGGGGTATAGCGCCCGTCCTGGTTCTCGATGGTGAAATCGACATCCCAGCTCTCATGGAAGTTGTAGCCATGATAGTTGTTGCCGTTGATTTCCTCATAGTCCCAAGTCTCTACCGGGACAACATAATCTTGCGCTTTGGCAATGCCGCACAATGCGACAGCCATTGCACATATCAGAAAGGTTTTTTTCATCATTCAAATCAGTTTTTTTCTCTGCCCTATAATAACTCAAAAATCGTTGCAAAAGTACACAGATTTTGCAAAATAGACAAAATTTTTTTCGGTGTCAGAAAAAATTCTTATATTTGCAATTTGATAACGAATGTGATACGGAGGAATATTTTTTCTTGGAAACTACTAATATACAGAAGATAAGTGGAGCCATTAACGAGTTGTAGAATCAAGAAAGTAGGGGTTGTATCACTTCTAAAAAGAGAAAATAATATTGAAGAAATAAATTTAACACCATGAACAAATTCGTATCTGTAAAAGAAGCTGCCGACAAAATTCAGGACGGCATGACCGTAATGGTAGGCGGATTCCTCGGCGTAGGCAATCCCATCGCTTTAATTGACGCATTGGTTGAGAAAGGGGTCAAGGACCTCACCATCATCTGCAACGATACCGCCTATCCCGAAGTGGGCGTCGGCAAGC
>CAZTVH010000203.1:0-4465 GCA_964616965.1 uncultured Bacteroidaceae bacterium
TCCGAAACTCTAACTGCCTCAGACTGCGCGTCTGATTTTACTTGTCAAACTTTAGTAAAAACTAAAAACTAAAACTTGTCGCTGCTACGAACCTTTTAGTTTTTAGTTTTTACCTTTTACTTTCACCCTGTGCGTGCCCGTATTAGTGGCCCTCTCCACCCTAAGGTTGTGCCTAAAGTCCTTTTATGCATCCTATTTCTGCCGGAATTGCATTGGCGTTGCATTGCAGTTCTATTATCAAAGATAATCGAACGACAAACGAATTGAAATTTATCTAAACTAAAAACTGAAAAGTAAAACTTGCTGAATTCGTAAACGTGTTAATTCGTAAATCCGTGAGTCTTTGAAGCACCAAGGACTAACACATTCACACATTCAAGAATTCGTTAAGGTGTCAATTCGTTAGTCAAATGATTTACACGTTAACACATTCAATATGGTTTTTGCCTTTTACTCTCATAAATGTCGTTATGTCGGAAAAAAAATGTAATTTTGCATTTTATTTTGCTACGATATGGATGAAGACAATATAACACCAGAAGGACAAGACGAAACACTGGATGTCAACGGTTTGTCCCCGGTCGACGAAGGGCCCGTGGGCGAGGGTTCGACGCTGTCGCTGGGCGGCATGTTTCGCGAGTACTGGATTGACTATGCATCGGACGTGATATTGGACCGTTCGGTGCCCGACATAGACGACGGACTGAAGCCGGTGCAGCGGCGCATATTGCACGCCATGAAGGAGACCGACGACGGACGGTTTACCAAGGTGGCGAACATTGTGGGTACCACCATGTTGTATCACCCCCACGGGGATGCCTCCATCAACGACGCGCTGGTGAACCTGGGGCAGAAGGACCTGCTGATAGACTGCCAGGGTAACTGGGGCAACATACTGACGGGCGACTCGGCGGCGGCAGGCCGTTATATCGAGGCACGGCTGTCGAAGTTTGCCAAAGAGGTGGTGTTTAACGCCAAGACCACTCAGTGGAAGCCGAGCTACGACGGTAGGAAACAGGAGCCTGTGACGCTGCCAGTCAAGTTCCCACTGCTGTTGGCTCAGGGCACAAAGGGTATTGCCGTCACGCTCACCTCGATGATATTGCCCTATAACTTCTGCGAGCTGTTGGAGGCTTCGATTAAGATATTGAAAGAAGAGCCCTTTGAGATATACCCCGACTTCCCCACGGGCGGACTGATAGACGTGGGCCGCTATAACGACGGTGCGCTGGGCGGGCGGCTGCGCATACGCGCCCGTATGCACTACGACGAGAAGCGCAAGGCCATCGTAATCACCGAGGTGCCTTTTGGAACCACCACCGATGTGCTGATAGCAAGCATATTGAATGCCAACGAGAAGGGGAATATCAAGATAAAGAAGGTGGACGACAATACCGCTGCCGAGGTGGAGATAGTGTGCTACCTGCCTGCAGGCGTGTCGCCCGACCAGACGATTGACGCACTCTATGCCTTTACCGATTGCCAGGTCAGTTTCTCGCCTCAGACGTGCGTGATTATGAACAACAAGCCGGTGTTTATGACCGCCAGCGACATATTGAGGCATTCCACCTTGCGCACCAAGGACCTCCTGCGGCAGGAGCTGGAGATACAGCTGGCCGAGCTGGAGGACAAGTGGCACTGGGTGTCGTTGGAGAAGATATTCTTTGAGAAGGGCATATACAAGGTGTTGGAGAAAAAGGACTTTGCCACATGGGACGACCAGGTGACGGGCATCGAGCGCGCTTTCGACCCCTACCGCAAGCTGTTGCGGAAAGAGGTGACGCGCGAGCAGGTGCTGAAGTTGTGTGAGAAGCCTGTGCGGAAGATTTCGAAGTTCGACATCAAGAAGGCCGAACAGGAGATTGCCAACATCGAAACGGACATCGAGGAGACGAAAAACCATCTGGCCCACCTGACCGAATATGCCATCAACTACTTCCGGCACATACTGGAGACCTACGGCAAGGGACGCGAGCGGAAGACGGAGATACGCAACTTTGAGGAGATACAGGCCGCAAATGTGGCAGTGGCAAACGAGAAGCTGTATGTGAACATGGAGACGGGTTTCGTGGGCACGGGGCTGAAGAGGGAAGAGGGGGTGGAATATGCCTTCGACTGCTCGAAGATGGACGACATCATCGTCTTCCGCCCCGACGGCACGATGCTGGTCACCAAGGTGCAGGAGAAGGCGTTTGTGGGGTCGCCGACGTGCAAGGAGCTGCTGCATGTGGGGCTGTTCCGCAAACGCGACGACCGCACGGTGTACAACATGGTATACCGCGATGGTACGCTGGGATATGCCTTTGTGAAGCGGTTCTCGGTGATGGGCGTGACGCGCGACACCGAGTATAACCTCACCCAGGGCAACAAAGGCACCAAGGTGCTCTATTTCACTGCTAACCCCAATGGAGAGGCGGAGATGATAACGGTGCATCATGCCACCAAGGCGAAGCTGAAGAAGGTGAGTTTCGACTTCGACTTTGCCAAGCTTGCCATCAAGGGACGGCAGGCTATGGGAAACATATTGACCCGCAATGCCGTGCGCAACATCACCAAGAAGGGTGAGGGCGTTTCGACCCTGGAGGCACGAGAGATATGGTTCGACCGCTCGGTGCTGCGCCTGAACGTGAACGGGGCTGGCGAGTCGCTGGGTCGCTTTTCGGGCAAGGACAAGATATTTACCCTCTACAAGTCGGGCGCGATGCGTCTGGTGGGACACGAGTTGGGTACCCATTTCGACGACGACCTGCTGGAGATACGCAAACACAATCCAAGAATGATTGTCACGGTGCTGTATCGCGACGGGGAGACGGGCAGCTACTACCTGAAACGTTTTCAGGCCGAGGAGTCGGACAAGAAGTTGGCATTTGTAGACGAGGGCGACACGATGATAGACTATAAGTTGGACACGTTCCCGCACTTGAAGGTACTGTACGACCCCAACAGCGGCAAGAAGATATTGGAGGAGGAGATAAACGTGGACGAGTTTATCGGCGTTAAAGGCTATCGGGCGAAGGGCAAGCGCGTGACGGCTGCCGAGGTGAAGGAGTTTCAGTGGCTGGAACCTGACCCCGAACCTGAGTATGAGGAACCACCTGTGGAAGAGGAAGAGAGCACCGACGGCGAGGATCCCAATGATCGCGAAGGCTTTGCCGAAGGAGTACAGACGGAACTGTTTTAAACTAAAAACTAAAAAGTAAAAGGTATAACTTGTTGATGCCAATGTCAGTCTCATGTGGTTTTGCAGCATACATGTTCGGCTCTTCGCAACAGACGTATTTTTTGCTTTTTAGTTTGAAATAGTAATTATAGTTTTTAGTTTTTACTTTTTAGTTTGATATGAAGATATTAGTTGTTTTGCCACGGTTTCCGTACCCCTTGGAGAAGGGCGACAAACTGCGGGCGTATTATCAGATAAAGGAACTCTCGAAGCGCAACGAGGTGTATCTCTACTGCGTGTCGCATACCAAGGTGCTGCCCGAACATATCGACGCAGTGAAGCCCTATTGCAAGGAGATATGCTTGGTGCGGTCGCCACGGCTGGTGAACTATAAGAACGTGGTGCGCAACTATTTGCACACCAAGTCGCTGCAGATGGGTTATTGGGATTCTATCAAGTCGCGCAAGGCCTACAAGGCGTTTGAGAAGAAGGTGGAGCCCGATGTGCTGTACAGCCAGATGGTGCGCACGATGCCGTTGGTGAGCCGCTCTTCGAGGCCGAAGGTGATGGACTTCCAAGACGCGATGTCGATGAACTGCGAGCGGCGTATGGAGAAGAGCCGCGGGCTGTGGCACTATATCCTGCACTTCGAGTTCAAGATGTTGCGTTCGACGGAGTACAACTCGTTTAAGATATTCGACGCACTGACCATCATCTCTGAACCCGACAGCGAGGCGATACCCCACAAGCAGAACGGTGACATACACATTATCCCCAACGGGGTGGACTTCGAATATTTCACCCCGATGGAACGTGAAAAGAAATACGACATACTCTTCTGTGGCAACATGAGCTATGAGCCTAACGTACATGCGGCACAGTTCTTGGCGCAGGAGGTGATGCCCCTGGTGTGGAAGGCGGAGCCCGAGGCCACGCTGCTGCTGGCAGGTGCGTCGCCTAAGCGCGAGGTGCGCAAGCTGGAGGACGAGAAGGTCACGGTGTCGGGCTATGTCGACGACATCCGCGAGAGCTATGCCTCAGCCCGTATCTTTGCCGCCCCGATGCAGACGGGTTCTGGCCTGCAGAACAAGCTGCTGGAGGCTATGGCCATGCAGCTGCCTTGCGTCACCACCTCCATAGCCAATGCCTCGCTCTATGCCGAAGAGGGGCGTCAGGTGCTGGTGGGCGACACGGCGCAGGCGTTTGCCGACCATCTTATTAAGCTTCTTCGCAGTGCCGACTTTCGCGACACACTGGCCGTAGCAGGCTACAACTATGTGAACGACAACTTCAGCTGGGAGAAGG
>CAZTVH010000204.1:0-4432 GCA_964616965.1 uncultured Bacteroidaceae bacterium
ATAGACCCAGAGACGATTACGCCAAAACATGTTGATATACAAAAGATTTTGGCTGATAAGAGAGTGAGGCTGCCCAAATGGATGGTGCGGTGGGTGGAACGCTTGTTGCATGTGGATGAGATTAATTATGTCATCTATAACCATCGCTACAAATTTGGGTTGGACTTTGTGCATGCTTTTTTGGAGGGTGACGACCCTTACGATTTGAATGTGCGGGTGGAGGTGGTGAATGCGGAAAATCTGCCTGCCGAGGGCTACCCCATTGTGGCGGGCAACCATCCGTTGGGCGGACCCGACGGGCTGGCACTGATGGGGGCCATTGGGAAGTATAGGCAGGACATCAAGTTCCCGGTGAACGACTTTCTGCTCTATCTGCCGGGGCCGGCACCGCTGTTTGTGCCTATTGACAAGGTGCACCGCAATACCACAAACGTGAATGCGTTGGAAGAGGCCTTTGCGGGCGAGAACGCGCTGCTGTATTTCCCGGCAGGGCTGTGCTCGCGCAAGCGCAAGGGGGGCGAGATACACGACTTGGAGTGGAAGCCGACCTTTATCAAGAAGGCGGTGAAGTATCACCGCGACGTGGTGCCGTTCTTCTTCGATGCGCGTAACAGGAAACGCTTTTATAACATAGCCCGACTGCGGGAGCGACTGGGCATCAAGTTTAACTTTGAGATGGCATTGCTGCCCGCCGAGATGTTTGCCCAAAGGGGCAAGCACCTGCGTCTGGTGGTGGGCAAACCCATACCGTATGGCACATTCGACAACCGCCACACGCCGAAGGAGTGGGCCCAGATGGTGCAGGACTACTGCTATAGGCTGAAGGATGATGCAGATGCTGTGTTTGAGAGCTGATAATTGAAAAACAAAACTATTTATGATAGACACTTCGTATATTATCCCACCCGTGCCACGCGAACAAATTCGCGCAGAGCTGAAGCATAAGCATTTCTTGCGCATGACGAATTGTGGCAATAAGGAGATTTATATCACTACGGCGCATTTGTCGCCTAATATCATGCGTGAGATAGGCAGGTTGCGGGAGCTGAGTTTCGCCCTTGAGGGGGGCGGCACGGGCAAGGACTGCGACATTGACGAGTTCGACACGCTGCCGGAGCCTTATTGCTTTAAGCAGCTGTTTGTCTGGAGCCCGGAGGATGAGGAGATTGTGGGCGGGTATAGGTTTATTCATGGCAGCAATATGCTCTTCATGGACGATGGGAGGATAGCCACCCCCACGGCGGAGCTGTTCCAGTATTCGGAAGAGTTTCGAAACAACTATTTGCCTTACACCGTGGAGCTGGGGCGTGCCTTTGTGCAGCCCGACTTCCAGCCGGGAAACAATTTCCGCAAGGGGCTTTATTCGCTCGACAACCTGTGGGACGGGCTGGGTGCCATTGCGCTGGAAATCCCCGAAACACGCTACTTCTTTGGGAAGATAACCATGTATCCGCGGATGAACCGCCGGGCGAAGGACTTGGTGCTGTTTTTCTTGAAGAAGCATTTCCCCGACCGCGACGGGCTGGTGTGGCCCTATACGGTGCTGCCCATTGAGTCGGACTTGAATGAGTTGAATGCCTTGTTTAATGGGCGCAACTATAAGGAGGATTACCAGATATTGGTGCGCAGTGTTAGGGAGTTGGGCAGTGTGGTGCCGGCGATGATTAACGCCTATATGAATCTCTCGCCCACGATGCGCTCGTTTGGCACGGCTATCAATGCCGAGTTTGGCAACACTGACGAGACGGGCCTGTTGCTGCGGCTGCGCGACATTGTGCCAGAGAAGAGGGCCCGCTATTTTGAGTCCTACGACAAGAAGAACCGCGTGTTTGACCGCATCCACCTATTCCGCATCAATATGAAGAGGATGCCGTGGTGGAAGAATGTGGATGATGATGAACGAGCCGAACTGAGACGGTTGAAGAAGTTGAAGGAGATGCGCGAGAATGAGCAGAACTCTGGTAAGAAGGCATCCGCGAAGGAGAAGAATAATGGCCGAGAATAGGTCTCGGACAGCCATGCTGTAGCATTGAACCCGATAATCAGAATATCCTGAATATGGAGATAAAGAAAGCGACTTTTGTGGTGAGTAACAGCGATTACAGGAAGTGTCCCGACACGAAGCTGCCTGAGTATGCCTTTATTGGAAGGAGCAATGTGGGGAAGTCGTCGCTCATCAATATGCTCACCGGTGTCAAGGGGTTGGCAAAGACCAGCGTGAAGCCGGGCAAGACCCAGCTGATAAACCATTTTCTGATTAACGACAAATGGTATCTGGTGGACCTTCCGGGTTACGGGTATGCCCGCACCTCGAAGGCCGCACGAAGCCAGTGGCAGAAAATGATTGTGGACTATATCCTAAAACGGGAACAGCTGGCTAGCGTCTTTGTGCTGGTCGATTCGCGTATTCCCCCGCAGAATATCGACTTGGAATTTATCAATTTCTTGGGGCTGAACAGCGTGCCGTTGAGCATTGTGTTCACCAAGATTGACAAGCAGAAGCAGAGCGAAGTGGCGGCAACGGTCAATAGATACAAACAGATACTCCTCGAAACGTGGGAGGAACTGCCTGAGATGCTGATGACTTCGTCTGTGACCCGCTATGGTAGGGATAGACTGCTTAACCGTATCGACGAAACGAATCAATTGTTGGAGAATAGTTAATTATGATTGGGGAAGTAGACTTCTTGGTTCTTTAATTTTAATTCTTTATTAGTAATGAAGTATTGCAAGAAACTGTTGCTGCTATTTTTGATTACCATCACGGGCTTACCTGCTGTGGCACAGAATACCGATCGTTTGGACTTTGTGGTGAGGCATATCACGCGCAAGCCTGCCGTGCGGCATGCCTCGCTGGCGGTGTGTGTGCACAATATCAATAAAGACAGTACAGTCTATACCCGTAATGAGGAGCTGGCCATGCTGCCCGGGGCAGTCAACAAACTCTTCACCACAGCCGCCGCCTACAGTCGGTTGGGTCCGAAGTTCACCTTCGAGACCTATCTCTACTACACGGGTTCTATCGACAAGCAGGGCACATTGAATGGCGATATCATCGTCACAGGCTCAGGCGACCCATTCTTCTGTTCCAACCGCTTCACCTACACCGACTCCACCTTCCACCGCCTTGCCAACGGCATCCGCAAACTGGGCATCCGTCGCATCAACGGGCACATCTATGCCGACACCTCTCTTTTTGAGGATGTGATGATGCACCCTAGCTGGCAGTGGGCCGACATGGGCAACGGCTACGGCAGCGGAGCCTGTGGGCTAAACTATAATGAGAATTCTGTCGATGTCCACTTCCGTTCGGGCCGCAGGGTAGGAGATATGGCCAACATAACAAGCAATTATCCGGGCATAGAATTTGTCAATCAGGTGGTCACGGGCCCACGCGACACCGTGTGCGATGTCTGTTTCTACGGTTCACCCTATGGCGACAGCCGTATCTGCACAGGCGTGGTGCCTTTGGGCACGGCGGACACCCATTTCCGTGCCTCGATGCCGCAGCCTGCTCTGGCTATGGTTCGCGACTTCACCCTCTATCTCCGCAATCATGGCATCACCGTTTCGGGCGACCCCTCCGTCCAGTTCACCATGCCCAAGCAGTATAAGAAGGTATGTGTGGACACCTCGTTCAATCTGTTCACCATCACGGCTCTGACCATGCAGACCACCAGCACCATCGCTGCCGAAAGCCTCTACAAGATGCTGGGCTGCCTGCGCGACGGACATGGCGGCTATGCGTCGGGGCGCAAGTTTATGTATGATTACTTCAACGAGTTGGATTTAAACTCGTCGGGCGTGCGAGTGGTTGACGGCAGTGGCATTTCGCGCGAGAACCGCGTGACGGCCTATTTCGTAGCCCAGTTCCTTGACGTGGTGGCACGTCAGCCCTTCTTCTGGGACTTTGTCGGCACCCTCGGCATCAGCCGCAGAATGCCCGAATACACCATCATTCCGCAGGTGCCGGAGGGCTGCTCGCTGAAGATAAAGACCGGCATCATGTCGGGCGTGCGCAACTGCGTGGGCTATTTCACCAACGACGATGACGAGATGTACAGCTTTGCCATCCTTTGCAACAACTTTGACGGCGACGACGCCACTATGAACGCCCTTATCCGCGACATCCTAGAGGAAATTATCCGTTTGTGATGATGAAGCGCATCTTTGATTGGCTGGTACGTTTTTGGTGGCTGTTCCCACTGGTGGGTACAGCCTGTTCGTGTTTGTTATTTCCAATAGTGGACTCGTGCGTAAAGGGGGCACATGTGCCGCTGGTTGGCCTAATTGCTGTGGCTCTGCTTTGTTTGGGCGTGCAACTGATTGTATTCGTTGTTGCCTTGTTTCGTCACAAATGGTGGGTGGCGGTAGGGACATTCTTGACTGGAGTGGTCAGTTTGGTTGCATTCATTGCCTTTCCTCTATTGAT
>CAZTVH010000205.1:0-4410 GCA_964616965.1 uncultured Bacteroidaceae bacterium
ACTTTTGGTATTGCTCCCAAAAGTGTCAACTTTTTTCAGGTTAAGACAGCGGGGCTGACGAAGATGACGGCGTGTTAGATATTCTGGACGCGGTAGTGGTTGCCGTGGAGCATCTTGCCATCGATGACCAGCCAAAAGGGGTCGGGGCTTGCCATCTCGACAAGGGTGTCTGGCATTGCAGCTCTATAGGGTGGTTTATACTGTAATGCTTTTCCTATCATCTGCTCTAGAGGTTTGTAGTGTATACTTAACAAAAGTGGGTTTCTTGGTGGTTTTGTAAAGTATACTTTATAAAAATGCAAAATATTTACATCTTATTCGGTATGATTACAAAAATCTTTGTATCTTTGTAATCAGATAAGAAAGGATAGATGCCATGAAAATAATTGAAAGAGAGCGATATCTGAATATTGTGCAGCAATGGCTTGGTAAAAATGTAATCCTTGTACTGACGGGGCAACGTCGTGTGGGCAAGAGTTGTTTGCTAAAACAGTTGTGTGATAGGATGTCGTCGGTGGGCAATGTAATATATATTGACAAGGAAAAGCACGAGTACGATGAGATTGTCTGCTATAAGGACTTGAACGATTATATTGACGGTCATTTGCAGAAAGGGGAGAGGAACTATATCTTGATTGATGAAGTGCAGGATATTGCCGAGTTTGAACGCTCGTTGCGTAGCTATTATTCAGAGCCGGACACGGAGCTTATTGTTACGGGCAGTAATGCCAAAATGTTCAGCAGCGAACTGACGACGCTCATTGGCGGACGGTATAAAGAAATATATGTGCAGCCGTTGAGTTATACCGAGTTTCTTACATTCCATCAGTTGCAGGATAGCGAGGATGCACTTTCCCAATATATTGAGTTTGGCGGAATGCCTGGGTTGGTGACGGTGGGACTGGATGCTGCAATTGCCCCCCAATACCTCAAGGATATCTACAGCACAACTTTGTTGAAAGATGTATTAATGCGCAACCAGATTCGGGATGTCTCTTTTATGGATAGGCTTGTCCATTTTATGGCAGATAATGAGGGCAAGCTGATTTCGGCTTCCAGTATCAGCAAATATATGAAGTCAAGAGGCGAGAAGTTGACGGTGTCAGTGATAAGCAATTACCAAAATATGTTGACGGAGTCGTATCTGGTGCACAAAGTGAGCCGCTATGACTTGCGAGGCAAGCGTATTTTGGAGAGCAATGAGAAATACTACTTTGAGGACAATGGAATCCGCAATGCCATTGTGGGTGGCACACGTGACAGGGATATTGAGAAGGTGATGGAAAATATAGTCTATCAACAGTTAGTGCGGATGGGTTATAGTGTGTATGTGGGACAACTGCAAGCTGGGGAGGTGGATTTTGTATGTACCAAACCTGATGGGGAGCGTGTATATGTGCAGGTGGCATACCTTATTGCCGACGATGCAACACGGCAGCGGGAATTTGGCAATTTGAAGGCGATACGCGACAATTATCCCAAGTATGTAATATCAATGTCACCGTTGGTAAGGTATAACGATGAGGAGGGTATAGTGCACCTCCACTTGAGACAATTTCTGAAATTTGGATTTGAGAAGAACTAGGCGGGGCTGACGAAAGTGATGGCGTGTTTGATATTCTGGACGCGGTAGTGGTTGCTGTGGAGCATCTCGCCGTCGATGACCAGCCAGAAGGGGTCGGGGCTTGTCATCTCGACGAGGGTACCTTGGCGGTACTGCATGAGCCGTTGCACATCGGGGCGGTTGATATGGGTGCCGTGGCTGTATTCGTTGATAAGGCTGGCAAACTTGAATAGCGACATGCGCTTGAAGAGGTTGATTTCTATGAGGCCATCGTCGTTTTTGGAGAGGGGCGCGCACATGTAGTTGCCGCCGTTGTAGCGTCCGTTGCCGAGGGTGCAGAGGAGCATGTGTCCGTCGTAGAAGGGTTCGCCGTCGACAGTCATGCGCACATAGTTGCTGCGCGAAGTAAAGATGCTGCGTATGATGCCGGTGGTGTAGGAATGTTTGCCACCGATGATGGGCTTGCGGCGCACATCGTTGCCTATCTTGCACACCATAGCGTCGAAGCCGAAGTTGCAGACGTTGATGCTGTAGCGGTCGTTCACCTTCATCACGTCGACAGGGTGGGGGACACCCTCTACCAGACGGGCAATGTCGGAGAAGGCCTCGTAAGTGTCGTAATATTTGATATAATCGTTGCCGCTGCCGTTGGCGTGGACGGTCACTTGCACGTCGGGAAACCCTATGATGCCAGTGACCACCTCGTTGAGGGTGCCGTCGCCACCGCAGGCATAGAATCGCACCGCCTTACCGGGATGGTCGGCGCACCATTGGCGGGTCCAACGGGTGGCATCGCCAGAGGCACGGGTGACGTAAATCTGATATTCGAAATCAGGGTGGGTGGCGGCATAAGCCTCCACCTTCTGGGTTACTATGGTGGTAGAGTCCCGTTTCCCGGCACAGGGATTTACGACGAAGATATGTTTCACTTTTATAGTTGAGAATTGAGAATTAAGAATTGAGAATTGTGATGCAAAGATACACATTTTTTGTGGAATAGCAACATTATTTTTCAGTTTTCGGTTTCCAATTTCCAATTTTCAAATTTTTTTCCGTATCTTTGCATTTTATTTTACGCAATGAAAAACATCCGCAACTTTTGCATTATAGCTCATATCGACCACGGTAAGAGTACCTTGGCCGACCGCCTTTTGGAATACACCAACACTGTGTCGCAACGCGAGATGCAGGACCAGGTGTTAGATGACATGGAGCTGGAGAAAGAACGTGGTATCACCATCAAGAGCCATGCCATCCAGATGAATTCTGGCGAATATACACTCAACCTTATCGATACTCCTGGCCATGTCGACTTCAGCTACGAGGTGTCGCGTTCGATAGCCGCCTGCGAGGGTGCGCTGTTGGTGGTGGATGCCACACAGGGCATTCAGGCGCAAACAATCTCCAACCTTTATTTGGCTCTAGAGAACGACCTAGAGATTATCCCTGTAATGAACAAGATAGACCTCGACAGTGCCATGCCTGAAGAGGAGGCGGACGTAATTATCGACCTGCTAGGCTGCAAGCGCGAGGAGATACTGGCGTGCAGTGCTAAGACGGGCGAAGGAGTCCCTGAGATATTGCAAGCAATAGTGGACCGCATTCCCGCTCCCGAAGGCGACCAGTCAGCCCCGTTGCAGGCCTTGGTGTTCGACTCGGTGTTCAACCCCTTCCGTGGTATTATCAGCTATTTCCGCATTATGAACGGCACGCTCCGCACGGGTGATCACGTTAAGTTCGTCAGCACCGAAAAGGACTATCATGCAGACGAGATAGGCGTGCTGCGGCTGAACATGGAGCCCCGCAAGGAACTGTCGGCAGGCAATGTGGGCTATATCATCAGCGGCATCAAGACTAGCAAGGAGGTGCGCGTGGGCGACACGATTACCCACGTCAGCCGCCCCTGCGACAAGGCAATCGAAGGCTTCGAGGCGGTGAAACCAATGGTGTTTGCGGGTGTCTATCCCGTAGACACAGACGACTATGAGGAGCTTCGTGCCAGCCTCGAAAAACTGCAGCTCAACGATGCCTCCCTCACCTTCGAACCTGAGAGCTCGTTAGCTTTGGGTTTCGGCTTCCGCTGCGGTTTCCTTGGCCTGCTGCACATGGAGATAGTGCAGGAACGCCTCGAACGCGAGTTCAACATGGATGTCATCACCACCGTGCCCAATGTGCAGTACAAGGTGCGCCTGACCAACGGTGAGGAAAAAGATGTCTACAACCCTTCGGGAATGCCTGAGCCGAACAATATTGCTGAGGTCTACGAACCCTACATCCATGCGCAGATTATCACCAAGGCCGACTTCATCGGCCCTGTCATCAAGCTTTGCATGGACAAGCGCGGCATCCTCAAGAACCAGAACTACCTCACCACTGACCGCATCGAGATTACCTTCGACCTTCCACTGGGCGAGGTCGTTTTTGACTTCTACGAC
This sequence comes from uncultured Bacteroidaceae bacterium, assembly GCA_964616965.1. Lineage (GTDB taxonomy): Bacteria > Bacteroidota > Bacteroidia > Bacteroidales > P3 > Colimorpha. Next base: position 4,000 of record CAZTVH010000205.1, read on the forward strand.
AAACTGAAGAGCATCTCCAAAGGCTATGCCTCGTTCGACTACTATATCAACGGCTTCCAACCCTCCAAGCTGGTCAAGTTGGAAATACTGCTCAATGGCGACCCCGTCGATGCGCTCTCCACCCTCACCTACGTTGACAATGCCTACCCCATTGGCCGCCGCATGTGCGAGAAACTGAAAGACCTCATTCCTCGCCAACAGTTCGACGTGGCCATACAAGCTGCCATCGGCAGCAAGATTATCGCCCGCGAGACAGTTCGCCAAGTGCGCAAGGACGTTACCGCCAAGTGCTACGGTGGCGATATCACCCGCAAGCGCAAACTCCTCGAGAAACAGAAAGAGGGCAAGAAGCGTATGCGTCAGGTGGGCAACGTCGAGGTGCCCCAAAGTGCCTTCCTTGCCGTGCTGAAA
>CAZTVH010000206.1:0-4341 GCA_964616965.1 uncultured Bacteroidaceae bacterium
CCATGCTTGAGCGGCAGGCCCAACTCAGCTGGAAACTATGGACCGCCCCACGCTGACCCCCCAGTGGCTCCCTCATATATCCGCTACTTATACTACATTTATACTATAGTTATACTATATATTTGCCCATAACTATAGAATAAATGAAGAATAACTGAGGTAAAGCAACGGGAGGAACGAGGGCGGGAGGCCGACTACTGCACAACGAAAAGGTGGCTCTCGGCAGGGCCGTCGGCGGGGGCAACAATCAGCAGGTAGGTGCCGGCAGGGAAGCCGGTGAGGCCGATATGGCAGGTGTCGGACTGCGGAGGGAAGGGCTGCTCGACGAGCAGCTGACCCCGGGTGTTGATTATCGATAGGCTGACTGGAGGACCCTGGCGCAGACGCGTCACCGTCAGATGGTCGGTGGCAGGATTGGGCGAGAGGGCAAACCCCTCTTTGCCCGAATAGGGGCGGGAGGTGCCGAGGTGGGAGGTGTCGGGACTCAGATAGCCATCCAGATAGTCGGAAAGGTCGAGACTGAGCAGGTGGGCGGGCTGGGTGATGCCCAGATGCGAGAAGCGTTCGTTGGTGAGGTAGTAGTGCCGCCCATCGGTGGTGGCAATGGCCTCTATCTGGGTGCCGGCAGGGTTGGAAAGAGGCAGGCGGAGATGCTCGCCGCCGAAGAAGTCGGTGCCAGCGAAGCCGTATAGCAGATAAACGAAAGGTTGGCAAAACAGCGAGTAGCCGGTGAACACCAGCAGCCGCTGCTGTGGCCGATAGCAGGCACCCGTCACCAGCCCGTTCACATCTGCCGAGCCCCGTGGTTGGGCAGTGTAGCGTCCCGGCGTGTTGGGGAGGGCGTAGCAGGTGGTCTGCAACGAGGTCCACTGCTTGGTGAAGAGGTAGAGGCTGTCGGCAGTGGCAATCATCGCCTCACAGTCGAAATCGGTGGTGGGCAGCCCGTCGTAGCCCGACTGGGAGGGGTCGTAGTCGGGGTAGGTGAAAAAGATGGTGTCGAAACGGTATATGCCTGTCAGGAGGTCGTCCTTGCCTAGGCGCACTATACAGAGGTCGTCGCGCAGGCGCTCATGGTTGTTGCCAAAGTCGCCGAAGTAGAAATAGCGGTCGTCCTGCACGGTCTCCTCCATGTCGGTGAAGTGGGGCAGGGTGTCGGCATCGGGACATTGGTTCACGATGGCGGCGGTGAGGGTGTCGAGTTCGTAGAGGAGCACGCCATCGTGGTCGTTGCTGGTCCAGAGGCGGTCCTGCCAGAAGAAAAGCGAGGAGGTGTTGTTGAGCAGCGTCGGCAGGGTGTCGACCGCCACAGCCGTCGGGGTGGGCTTGGCAGTCCCCCCGTGCTGCGAAAAAGCAGCCAACGGACACAGTGCCACGACGATAGCAAAGATTATAGCTTTCTTTCCCATGCTGCAAAGATACAAATTAAAAACACAAAAAACATATTAATCATTAATTTATTCTTATCTTTGCAATTTGTATGGATTGCCCAACTGACGAACAAAACTTTAGCCTACAAGATTTTAAAGAGACCATCGAGGCTTTTGTCGAACACGAAATGTTCGACACGCTTGCCGTGCGGCTCTTTCCCGACACCCCCAAGGAGGTGCTGAAGGGGCGGCTGCTGGGTATGGAAAGTGTCGACCAGTTTCAGTCCATGTTTATGTACCGTGGCTGCCAGTGGGTCATCGAGAACACGATGAGCCAGTTTACCTATAGCGGCACGGAACAGCTCGACCGCACACCGCGCCTGTTTATCTCCAACCATCGCGACATAGTGCTGGATGCCATGATGCTGCAATACATTATGGTGAGGCAGGGGTTGGCGACCTCGCATGTGGTGATAGGTGCCAACCTAATGGAGGTGCCCATCATGCCGATACTGGCACGGCTGAACAAGATGTACAGCATCGGGCGCGGCGGCAACCGCATGGAATTCTACCGATGCCTGATGGCCATGTCGCAGCAACTGCGGGGGTGGGTGGTAGAGCAGGGCGAGAGCGTGTGGATAGCCCAGCGCAACGGCCGCACCAAGGACGGCATCGACCGTACCGACCCCGCGCTGGTGAAGATGATAGCGGCGAGCGGCGAGGCGAAAGACCCCGCAGAGGCCTTGGCAGCGATGCACATCACGCCGGTGAGCGTGTCATACGAATGGGAGCCGTGCGCCGCGTTGAAGGCGAGGGAGATGTGCCTGAGCCAACAGGGGGGCTACACCAAAGCCCCGGGCGAAGACACGCAGAGCGTGATGAGCGGCATACTGGACTACAAAGGGCATGTACACTTCACCATCTGCCAGCCTCTCAGCCATGAGGAACTGGCCGAGGTGGGAGGCAACTACAATGCCGTAGCCGCAATCGTCGACCGCCGCATTGCCGAAGGCTACCACCTGACGGAAAACAACCGCATTGCCCGACAGATGTTGGAAGGAATAGAGCCAGCAGACTCGCCCGCCCGGCAAGCCTTTCAGACCTACATAGAGGAAGCCTGCCAACGGTACCCCCTTGGCGACGACTTTAGGCAGAGGCTGTTAGGCATCTACGGAGAAGTGAAAATCGAAAAATGATAAGGGGAAGGGCTCTCGCACAACGTATCATCATATCAACATTAAACATAAACATCAAACCACATAATGCTAGACAAATTAGAAGCCATTTATGCACGCTACCAAGAGATTGAGCAGCAGATGAACGACCCCCAGGTGACCGCCGACCTGAAACGATATGTGAAACTGAGCAAGGACTACAAGGATATGCAGCCTGTGGTGAAGGCCTATCACGACTATAAGAACCTGCTTGACACGATTGCCGAATGCAAGGAGCTGCTCGGCACCGAGAAGGACGAGGAGCTGCGCGAAATGGCAAAAATGGAGCTGACCGAGGCCAACGAGAAGCGCGACAAGATGGAGGAGGATATCCGCATACTGCTTATCCCCGAAGACCCCACCGACAGCAAGAACGCGGTGGTGGAAATTCGCGGCGGCACGGGCGGCGACGAGGCCTGCATCTTCGCTGGCGACCTGTTCCGCATGTACAGCCGCTATTGCGAGAAGAAGCATTGGAAAATCGACATCGTGGACTTTAACGAAGGCACCGCAGGAGGATATAAGGACATCACCTTCAACGTCACGGGCGAGAAGGTATACGGCATGCTCAAGTACGAGAGCGGCGTGCACCGTGTGCAGCGTGTGCCGGCCACCGAGACACAGGGGCGTGTGCACACCTCTGCCGCAGGCGTGGTGGTGCTGCCCGAAGCCGAGGAGCTGGACGTGGAGCTGAACATGGCGGACGTGAAGAAGGAGACCTTCTGCGCCTCAGGCCCCGGCGGCCAGTGCGTGAACACCACCTACTCCGCCGTGCGCCTCACCCATATCCCCACGGGCATCGTGGTGTCGATGCAGGACCAAAAGTCGCAAATCAAGAACATGGAGAAGGCCGTCGCCATCCTGCGCACACGACTCTACGAGCGCGAGTATAACAAGTATATGGAGGAGCTGTCGAGCAAGCGCAAGACTATGGTCGCCACCGGCGACCGCAGCGAGAAGGTGCGCACATACAACTATCCCCAAAGCCGCGTGACCGACCACCGTATTGGCTACACCATGTACAACCTGCCCGCCTTTATGGACGGCGACATCGAGGACCTGATTGACGCGCTGCAGCTGGCAGAGAACGCCGAGAAGATGAAAGAATCGTTAGGCTGATGAGGCGCGGAGCAGTCTAAAGATAAATATTGACCGCCTATGCGGTGGGCATCGTGGTGTTTACACTGTTTCGGCTGTTGAACACATGGGTGTATTGCCACAACGCGGCTACAGTGCCCGACTTCGAAGGGCAGTACTTTCAAGCACTGGTGATGGGATGGCGGTTCGACACGGTGGTCAGCTGCTACCTGCTCACCCTGCCCCTGCTGATGATGATTGTGGGCGAGCTGGCACACATCAGAGCCAGAGGCTACTATCGGACGGCACACATCATATTGATGACGCTCTACATTGTCGCCTTCTTTGCCTGCACGGTCGACGTGCCTTTCTTCAGCTACTTCTTCACCCGACTGAACGCGGTGGCGGCAAACGAGATTGACTCGTTTGGGCTTATCGCCGACATGATACTGAGCGAACCCGTCTACCTGCTGGGGCTGCTGACGTTTGTGTTGCTGGCAGTGGGCTATGCTTTTTTGATGAGATGGATTTTTCGAAGGCTGTTTTATGAAATTGAAAATAAACATACCCCGGTCTTCGACCACCCCTCTAATGAGGGGACGGATGCGGCAGCCAATTCTCAATTTTCAATTTTCAATTCTCAATTCAAATTTCTCCCTACGGGTTGGGCGATAGTGCTGGCG